>JAKAOE010000383.1 GCA_021823305.1 Acidobacteriota bacterium | reverse complement strand
GACGATGCCGACGCCGCGAACCCAGGTCCGATTATGGATGCGCATTATACCTACCTCCCGGTAGTGAACCACACAACAGACTGCGGGATTATAGGCGCGGACGCCGCATCCATGACGAAGAAAAATCGCGCGCCGCACCGGCGGGGCGGCGGCGGGTGGCGGGCGGCAGGTGAGCCAGAATGCAAGGCCAATGGAATCAGCCGGTTGCGCTGATTGGCTATGCGTGTGCGAAACCGACCCCTCACTGCGTGCCACAACGGGCGGCTCCCCGCGGGCGCTCAGACAGTGGTGATTTCCTTCTCCTTGGCGGCGGAGATCTCCTCGATCTTGGCGAGTTCAGCGTCGGTGAGCTTCTGGATGTCCTCGTGGGCGCGGCGCTCCTCGTCCTCGCTGATCTCCCTGGCGGCCTTCAGCTTTTTGACCGCGTCGTTGCCGTCGCGGCGGATGTTGCGGACGCCGGTGCGATGCTCCTCGAGCACGCGGTGCAGCACCTTGACCAGGTCCTGGCGGCGCTCGGCGGTGAGCGGGGGCACGGGGATGCGGATGAGCTTGCCGTCGTTGCCGGGGTTGAGGCCCAGGTCGGCGGCGCGGATCGCCTTCTCGATCGCGCCCAGCGCGCCCTGGTCGAAGGGCTGCACGGTGATGAGCTGCGGATCGGGGGCGTGCACGGTGGCCAATTGGTTGAGCGGCATCTCGGTGCCGTAGTACTCGGCGCGCACCGCATCGAGCAGGTGCACCGAGGCGCGGCCGGTGCGGATGGCGGCGACGGCGGCGCGGAAGTCGCCGGCGGTCTTCTCCATGCGGGTGGTGAGCTGCTGAAAGACAGGGCGAAGCGCGGGAACGGAAGCGGAGGATGCGTTCATGAGGCGGCTCCAAGTTGCGGTTGCGGCCCGATGCACGAGCCTACCGGCTCGCCGCGGGAGGCGCGCACGATATTGCCGGGGGTGAGCAGGCTGAACACCACCACCGGCATGGCGTTGTCCTGGCAGAGCGCCACCGCGGCCATGTCCATGACGCGCAGGTTGCGCTGGATGAACTCCTGGTAGCTGATGGCGGGGAAGCGCTTGGCGGCTGGCACCTGGCGCGGGTCGGCGTCGTAGACGCCGTCCACCTTGGTGCCCTTGAGGATGGCGTCGGCGTGAATCTCCATGGCGCGCAGGGCGGCGGCGGTGTCGGTGGAGAAGTAGGGGCTACCGGTGCCGCCGACGAAGATGACGCAGCGGCCCTTCTCCAGATGGCGGATAGCGCGGCGGCGGATAAAACGCTCGGCCACCTGGTCCATGGCCAGCGCGCTCATCACGCGCGTATCCAGGCCGCGGCTTTCGAGCGCGTCCTGCATGGCGATGCCGTTGATCACCGTGGCCAGCATGCCCATCTGGTCGGCGGCGACGCGGTCCATGCGTTCGGCCTGCAGCTTGACTCCGCGGAAGAAGTTGCCGCCCCCCAGCACCAGCGAGACCTGAACCCCGGCGCGCGCCACCTCGACGACCTCGGCGGCGATGGCCGCCAGGCGGGCGGGGTCGATGCCGAGCTGCTGGTCGCCCGCCAGGGCCTCGCCCGAGAGCTTCAGCACAATGCGCCGATACGCCACCTGTCCTCCTTCGGCCGTGCGCGGCACGGCGGCGGCTTACTCGTCGGCGCCGACCTTGAAGCGGGCGTAGCGCCGCACCTGGATATTCTCGCCGAATTTGGCGACTTTGCCCGCCACCAATTGGCCGATGGTGAGTTTGTCGTCCTTGATGAAGTGCTGGTCCAGCAGGCAGTGCTCTTCGAAGAACTTGGCCAGGCGGCCCTCGACGATCTGTTCCAGCACCGCCGCCGGCTTGCCCGGGCTGGTCGCCAGCGCCTGTTCGCGCAGCCGGGCGCGCTCGGCCGCCAGGGTTTCGGCGGGAATCTGCTCGCGCGCGACGTAGCGCGGGCCGGTAGCGGCGATGTGCATCGCCAGGTCGTGCACCAGCTGCTGGAACTCGTCGGTGCGGGCGACGAAATCGCTCTCGCAGGCCACCTCCACCAGCACGCCGAGCTTGCCGCCGGCGTGGATGTAGCTGCCCACCGAGCCTTCGGCGGCGACGCGCTCCGCCTTCTTGGCGGCGGCGGCGACGCCGCGGCGGGCGAGCACGATTTCGGCCTGCGCCAGGTCGCCCTGGGCCTCGGTGAGCGCTTTCTTGCACTCCATCATGGGAGCGCCGGTGCGCTCGCGCAGTACTTTCACGTCAGCAGCGGAGATCTCCATAGCAGCCTTTCTCGATCCGGGTGCGCGCCGGGGCGCGGCGCCTCAGCGGCCGGGCGCGGCCTGCTGCGGCGGCGCCTCGTCCTCGTCGCGGCCGTCGCCGGCGGCCCCGCCGCTCGCCTCCACCTCCGGACCCTTGCGCAGGTCGGCCTCGGCCCAGTTCTCCTCCATCCCGTCGGCTGCGGTGGCGCCGTCGCCCTCGGGGGGGCCGGGCTCGGCGGCGGCGCCCTCGGGCGCGGCCTGCCCGCCGGAGGCCATCAGCTGGCGGCCTTCGACGCAGGCGTCGGCGATGCGCGAGGTGAACAGCCGGATGGCGCGCAGCGCGTCGTCGTTGCCGGGGATGACATGGTCCACGGCGGAGGGGTCGCAGTTGGTGTCCACCACGGCGACCACGGGAATGCCCAGCTTGCGCGCCTCCGCCACCGCGATCTGCTCCTTGTTGGAGTCGATCACGAAGATCACGTCCGGCAGCCCGGGCATGTCCTTGATGCCGGCCAGGTTGGTGTGCAGATGCTTGCGCTCGCGCTCGAGCTTGATGACTTCCTTCTTGGGCAACTGTTCATAGCGCCCGTCGGTGGCCATCTCGTCCAGTTCCTTGAGCCGCTTGATGGACTTCTGGATGGTCACCCAGTTGGTGAGCAGGCCGCCCAGCCAGCGCTGGTTGACGTAGAACATGCCGGCGCGGGTGGCCTCCTCGGCGACCGCGTCCTGCGCTTGGCGCTTGGTGCCGACGAACAGCACCGTCTTGCCCTGCGCGCTTTGTTCCTGCACGAAGCGCGACGCGTCCTTGAACATCTTCAGCGTCTTCTGCAGGTCCACGATGTAGATGCCGTTGCGCTCGCCGAAGATGAACTCCTTCATCTTGGGGTTCCAGCGCTTCGTCTGATGCCCGAAGTGGA
>JAKAOE010000382.1 GCA_021823305.1 Acidobacteriota bacterium | reverse complement strand
TTCCGATCTGCGGCATGCGGATGCCGTCGCGCGGGGCGAACAGGCGGGTGGTGTCGCCGGGCACGGCGGTCGAGCCGGTCTGCTCCAGCGTGGTGATGTCGGGCAGCACCCAGATGCCGCGCCCGTAGGTGGCGACCACCACGTCGTGCTGGCGCTTCTGCACCGTGATCCAGTTGACCTCGGTGGGCGGCAGGCCGCCGCGGAAGTGCGTCCAGCGCGCGCCGTCGTCGGTGGAGTAGTAGAAGCCGTTGCCGGTGCCGGCGAAGAGCAGGCCGCGGTGGTTCGGGTCCTGCACCGCGCTGCGGGCGAAGTCCACCACGCCGCCCCGGGGCAGGTTGGAGCTGATGTTGGTCCAGGTCTTGCCGAAGTCGGTGGTGCGGTAGATGTAGGGGTTGAAGTCGCCGTCGAGGCGGCGGTCCACCACCACCAGCGCGCCGCCGGGGTTGAAGGTGGAGGGCGAGATTTGCGCCACCACGCCGCTGCGCGGCAGGCCGGGGATGTTCCGCGTGACGTTCACCCAATGCCCGCCGCCGTCGGGGGTGTACCAGACGCGCGCGTCGTTGGTGCCCGCCCAGATCAGATGGCGCTGCACCGGCGAGGGGGCGATGGCGAAGACCACGTCGCCATAGAACTGGCCCAGGTTGTCCTGCACGATGCCGCCGGAGGGGACGATGTGGGCGGGGTTGTCGCGCGAGAGGTCGGGGCTGATGACCTTCCAGGTCTGGCCCTGATCCTTGGTCTGGAAGATCACCTGGCAGCCGTAATAGACGCTGCCGTCGAAGGGATCAATGGCGAGCGGCGGCGTCCAGTGGCAGCGGTACTTGAGCAGGTTGGGCGGCGAGTCGAGGGTGTGCATCCAGGGCGAGACCGAGCGCGCCGTGTCGTCGCTCGCGCTCCAGCGCGTCACCTCGTCGCCGTAGCAGCTCGCCCAGACGACGTTGGGGTCGTGCAGCGCGGGCAGCGTGAAGCCGGACTCGCAGCCGCCGAGGCCGCCCTGCCAGGCGGGCGGAGCCGGGCGGCGGAAGCCGAACTCGCCGCCGCGGCCGCGGCCGCCGCGGCCCGGGGGTTGCGCCACGCCGGGCAGCTTGCCGTTGCCGGTGGGGGCGGGCGCGTCGCTGGGGCCGCGCATGGTGCCGTCGTCCTGGCGGTTGGAGTAGATCCAGTAGGGGACCCGGTTGTCGGTCGCGACGTGATACATCTGGCCGTTGGGCAGGGTGACGCGCAGCGCGGTGGTGCCGGTGGAGATGCTGGCGCCGGCGTCGTCGGTGAGCACGTAGCGGTTGGGGATCTTCGGGTCCATCCAGATGTCGTGGCAGTCGCCGCAGTTGGCGACGCGCGGGGCGCCGGGACGGAAGTCGTAGTGCTGCATGTGGAAGGTGACGCCGCCGTTGGTGGACTGGTAGAAGCTGCTGTTGGTCAGCAGCACGTGGTTGGCGTTGAACGGATCCACGGCGATGCGGATGTAGTAGCCGGCGCGGCCGATGAGGCGGCGGTCCCAGTTGACGTCCTTCCAGGTCGCGCCGCCGTCGTCGCTGCGCCACACCGAGCCCTGGCGGGCGGTCTGGATCAGGGCGTACATCCGGCTGGGTTGCGACGGCGCGATGGCCACGTCAATCTTGCCCAGCGGCGGCTTGGGCAGGCCGTTGGTGAGGTGCTTCCAGGTGGCGCCGCCGTCGTGGGTGATGTAGACGCCGCTGCCGGGCTTGCCGGTGTAGCCCTTCCACATGCCGCTGAACAGACCCCAGGAGTGCATCAGCACCTGCCAGGTGCCGGCGAGCAGCGTGTTGGGATCCTTGGGATCGATGGAAAGACCGGAGCAGCCCGTCCACCGGTTGACGAAGAGCACCCGCTTCCAGCTCAGGCCGCCGTCGGTGGTCTTGAACACGCCGCGGTTCTGCTGCGGGCCGAAGGTGGTGCCGAGCGCGCAGGCGTACACGATGTTGGCGTTGTCGGGGTCCACCACGATGCGGCCGATGCGGCCGGTCTTCTTGAGACCCATGCGGGTCCAGGTGGCGCCGGCGTTGGTGGATTTGTAGATGCCGTCGCCGACCAGGTCAATCTCGCGGATGACCCAGGCTTCGCCGGTGCCGGCCCAGACGATGTTGGGATTGGACGGCGCGATGGCCAGCGCGCCGATCGCCTGCGCGTCCTCGTGGTCGAAGATGGGCTTGAAGGTGTGGCCGCCGTCGGTGGATTTCCACACGCCGCCGGAAGCGGAGCCGAGGTAGTAGACCTTGGGGTTGCCGGGCACGCCGACAGCGGAGGCGATGCGCCCGCCGGGAGGGGGGCCGACAAAGTGGAAGGCCAACGGCTTCGGCGTCTGCGCCTTTTGTGGGCCGTTGCCGCGGCCGAAGGGAAACTGCGCGAAAGCGACGCCAACCAGGAGCGGGAGCAGCAGCCCCAGCTTCGCGATTGCACGGATGCATGGCTTCATAGGTTCAGCAATTCCCTTCCCGGCGGATGGCCGCGGCCACTTATGTCCCAACGTTCTGTATACAGTATCCGCCGGGCTGAGCGCAAGGGCGGAGTTGCCGGCGCGGGGGCGGAGGCTAGAAGCCGCCGCCGTTCGGGCGGATGCCAACAACGTCAGGTGGGAGGTCGAGCTGCAGGGCGCGGCGGAGGGCTTGGAGTTGCTGCGGGGAGAAGCGCTGCTGGAAGGCGGGCTGGCTCAGGCGTAGCTTGCGCTCGGAGGGGGGGAGCTGACGGAGGTTGTTGTAGGCGGCGCGGAAGGCGCGGCGCTGGGCCGGCGGCATGGCGCGGAACTGGCGGAAGACGCGCATCAGGCCGGCGCGCTGCTGCCGGCTGAGGCGGCCCAGGTCGCGCAGGCGCTGCAGGACGCGCTGCTGCTGGACGGGCGGCATGGCGTTGAGGCGCTGCAGGCCGTTGAGCAACTGCTGCTGACGTCCGGGCGGGAGGCGGCGGAAGGCCGGGTCGTTGCGCAGGGCCTGTTCACGCCGGCCGGGCGGAAGTTGAAAGAGGCGCTCGAGGCCGGTGCCGAGCGGCGGCCGCCCGCCGGGCACGGCGCGGCCGAATTGCCGGCGTTGCGCGCCGGACTGGGGGAAACCGGCTTGCGGCATCGTCCCGCCACCGCGACGCATGCCGCCGCCAAACTGCCGCTGCCCGGCGGCCGGCG
>JAKAOE010000381.1 GCA_021823305.1 Acidobacteriota bacterium | reverse complement strand
CCGGCCCGGCGCCCCTTTCGAAGCGCTCATGTCCGCAGCCTACACGCCCTCAGCCGAAGAACAGCCCCCAATCGTTCAGGGGGAATCAGACTTGTAACACAGTAGTACTAGAACCTGTCTCATAATGCCCTGCCACCGGCCAACTGGAAATCGCGTGCGGCTTTTCTTGGTGAAAAGCCGCAAGTCCGCGGCGGGCAGGGCTCAGCGCACCAATTATGAGACAGGTTCTAGACCCGCCGCCGTCCCCCGGCGGCGGAAGCGGGCGGCGTAAGAGGACCTATACTGGGGTGTGAACCCCCAAGCTGCCGCTTTCGCGCCGCTGCCGGCGGCGTTTCGCGAACAACTCATTCAATTGATTACGCGCACGGCGACGGATTTGCCGCCGGACGTGCGCGCGGCGATGGCGCGCGCCACCGGGCGGGAAGCGCCGGCGAGCCGGGCGGGGCAGGCGCTGGCCATCATCGACACCAACATTCATATGGCGGCGGCGGACGAGGGGCCGCTGTGCCAGGACACCGGCATGCCGACGTTTTTCGTGCACACGCCGGTGGGGTTCAATCAGATTTTGCTGCGGCGGGAGATCGAGGCGGCAGTGGCGGAGGCGACGCGGCGGGGCAAGCTGCGGCCGAACAGCGTGGACTCGATCACGGGCGAGAACAGCGGCGACAATCTGGGGCCGGGCACGCCGGTGGCGCACTTCGAGCAGTGGGAGAACGACGGCGAGGTCGAGATCAAGCTGCTGCTGAAGGGCGGGGGCTGCGAGAACAAGAACATCCAGTATTCCCTGCCCTGCACGCTGGATCAGCTGGGGCGGGCGGGGCGCGATCTCGAAGGCGTGCGCAAATGCATCCTGCACGCGGTGTGGCAGGCGCAGGGGCAGGGGTGCGCGCCGGGGGCGCTGGGGGTGGCGATCGGCGGGGACCGGACGACGGGCTACGAGGCGGCGAAGGAACAACTGCTGCGGCCGCTGGAGGACACCAACGCCGACGCGCGGCTGGCGGAGCTCGAGCGGTACATCGTGGACAAGGCCAACACGCTGGGGATCGGGACGATGGGGTTTGGCGGCGGGGTGTCGCTGATCGGCTGCAAGATCACGGCGCTGAACCGGCTGCCGGCGAGCTTTTTCGTCTCGGTGGCGTACGACTGTTGGGCGTACCGGCGGCGGGGGGTGGTGCTGGACGCAGCGACGGGAGCGGCGCGGCGGTGGCTGTACGGCGATCCGCCGCTGGAGCGGGAGCGGGTGCCGGCGGCGGCGGCGCCGGCGGGGACGCGGCTGCGGGCGCCGGTCCGGGAAGAGGAGGTGCGGCGGCTGAAGGTCGGCGAGCTGGTTCTGATCAGCGGGACCATGTACACCGGGCGGGACGCGGTGCACGCGCACCTGATGCACCACGACGCTCCGGTGGACCTGCGCGGCGCGGTGCTGTACCACTGCGGGCCGGTGGCGCGGAAGCAGCCCGACGGCAGCTGGACGATCGGAGCGGCGGGGCCGACGACGAGCATCCGGGAGGAGCCGTACCAGGCGGACATTTTGCGCAAGTTCGGCGTGCGCGTGGTGATCGGCAAGGGCGGGATGGGGGCGAAGACGCTGGCGGGGTTGCAGGCGTGCGGGGCGGTGTATTTGAACGCGGTGGGCGGGGCGGCGCAGTATTATGGGCGCTGCATCAAGCAGGTGCGCAGCGTGCATTTGCTGGAGTTCGGCACGCCGGAGGCGATGTGGGAGCTGGAGGTGGAGGATTTTCCGGCAGTGGTGACGATGGACAGCCACGGAAACAGCCTGCACCAGCAGGTGGAGGCGGCGTCGGCCGAAGCGCTGCACGCGCTCGAGACGGTGTGACCGGCGTCACACGGGCGTCCCGGGGTGCGGTTGGGTCCTGATGTTCTAGAATGACAACTTATGCCGCTTAAGGTCGCTGTGCTGGAGGAGACGCGCGCGGGCGAGCACCGCTCGGCGATGACGCCCGCGGTGGCGTCGCAACTGGAAAAGCTGGGAGCGGAGATCGTCTGGCACGCGGGCGCGGCGGAAGCGGCGCAGGCCGACATCGTGCTCGGGGTACAGCCGCCGGCGCTGGAGATCGCGCGGGCGCTGCGGCCGGGAGCGGTGCTGGTCTCGTTCATTTACGAGGCGCAGAGCGCACCGCTGATCGAGGCGCTGCGGGAGCGGCAGGCGGTGACGTTCGCGATGGAGCGGGTGCCGCGCATTTCGCGCGCGCAGTCGCTGGACGCGCTCTCGAGCCAGGCGGCGCTGGCGGGCTACTACGCGGCGCTGCTGGGGGCGACGCAGTTGAGCAAGGTGCTGCCGCGGATGACGACGGCGGCGGGGGCGATCCGGCCGGCGACGGCGCTGGTGATGGGGCTGGGGGTGGCGGGACTGCAGGCGATCGCGACGCTGCGGCGGCTGGGGGCGGTGATCGAGGCTTACGACGTGCGGCCGGAGACCAAGGAAGAGGCGGAGTCACTGGGGGCGAAATTCGTGCAGACGGGGGTGGACGCGCGCGGCCAAGGCGGCTACGCGCGCGAGCTGACGGAGGCCGAGCGGGCGACGGTGGCGGCGGCGCTGACGGCGCACATCCAGAACGCGGACCTGGTGATCACGGCGGCGGCGGTACCGGGGCGGCGGGCGCCGCGGCTGGTGACGGCGGCGCAGGTGGCGGGGATGAAGGGCGGGGCGGTGATCGTGGACCTGGGGGCGGAGAGCGGCGGCAACTGCGAGCTCAGCCGGCCGGGCGAGACCACGACGGCGCCCGGCAAGGGCGGGACGGTGACGATCGTGGCGCCGCTGAACGTGGCCTCGCAACTGGCGGAGAACGCCAGCGAGCTGTACGCGCGCAACATCCTGAATCTGCTGAAGCTGATGCTGAAGGACGGGCAAGTGGCGCTGGACTGGAGCGACGAGGTGCTGGCCAAGACGGCGCTGACCGGGGCGCAGCTTGAGGTGAGCCGCTAGGACAACCGCATGGAAACCACACTGGTCGGATTCATCGCGCTCTACATCGTGATGCTGGCGACGTTCACCGGCATCGAGGTGATCAGCCGGGTGCCGGCGATCCTGCACACGCCGCTGATGTCGGGCTCGAACTTCGTGCACGGGATCGTGGTGGTGGGGGCGCTGTACGCGCTGCTCAACGCCACCAATCCGGCACAGCAGGC
>JAKAOE010000380.1 GCA_021823305.1 Acidobacteriota bacterium | reverse complement strand
CGATCTTCGCGGCCGAGGAAGATCTGCTCCTCGCGCTTGCCGAAGGTGAGCGGCCCGAGCTCGCTCATGCCCCACTCGCAGACCATCTTGCGCGCCAAGTCGGTGGCCTGCTCGATGTCGTTGCCGGCGCCGGTGGTCATGTGCTGCATGAAGAGTTCCTCGGCGATGCGGCCGCCCATCATCACCGCGAGGCGCGATTGCAGGTACTCGCGCGAGTAGGTGTGCTTGTCGTCGGTGGGCAACTGCATGGTGACGCCCAGCGCCATGCCGCGGGGGATGATGGTGACCTTGTGCAGCGGGTCGGACTGGGGCATCTTGGCGGCGACCAGGGCGTGGCCGGCCTCGTGGTAGGCGGTGTTGCGCTTCTCCTCGTCGGTGATGATCATGGAGCGGCGCTCGGCGCCCATCAGGACCTTGTCCTTGGCGCCCTCGAGGTCGTCCATGATCACCGTCTTGCGGTTGTTGCGCGCGGCCATGAGCGCGGCCTCGTTGATCAGGTTGGCGAGGTCGGCGCCGGTGAAGCCGGGGGTGCCGCGGGCGAGCACGGCGAGATCCACGCCTTCGGCCAGCGGAATGCGGCGGGCGTGGACGCGCAGGATCTCCTCGCGGCCGCGCAGGTCGGGACGCGGCACCACGACGCGGCGGTCGAAGCGGCCCGGGCGCAGCAGGGCAGGGTCGAGCACGTCAGGACGGTTGGTGGAGGCGACCAGGATGACGCCTTCGTTGCTCTCGAAGCCGTCCATTTCCACCAGGAGCTGGTTGAGCGTCTGCTCGCGCTCATCGTGGCCGCCGCCGAGGCCGGCGCCGCGATGGCGGCCGACGGCGTCAATCTCGTCAATAAAGATGATGCAGGGGGCGTTCTTCTTGCCCTGCTCGAAGAGGTCGCGGACGCGGCTGGCGCCGACGCCGACGAACATCTCGACGAAGTCGGAGCCCGAAATGGAGAAGAACGGCACATTGGCCTCGCCGGCGATGGCGCGGGCGAGCAGCGTCTTGCCGGTGCCGGGCGGGCCGACTAGCAGCACCCCCTTCGGGATGCGACCGCCGAGCTTCTGGAACTTCTGCGGTTCCTTTAAAAATTCGATAATTTCCCTGAGCTCATCCTTGGCCTCGTCCACACCGGCAACATCCTTGAAGGTGACCTTCTTCTGCTGGGTGGAGAGCAGCCGCGCGCGGCTCTTGCCGAAGGAAAGGGCCTTGTTCCCGCCGGTCTGCATCTGGCGCATCATGAAAATCCAGAGCGCGAAGATGGCCAGAATGGGCAGGCCGTTGATCAGCAGGTTGACCCAGAGGGTGTTCGACGGTTCCTTGATGTTGACCGCAACGCCCTTGTCCTGAAGAATCTTGTAGAGGTCGGGGTAGTTGCTGGGGATGATGGTGTGGAAGGATTCGTCCTTGGGGCTATGCAGTGTACCCTGCACGTCGTCGCCGGTGATGGTGACGGAAGTGACATTTCCTGACTGGGCCTGGCTCATGAACTGGGTGAAATTGATCTCCTCGGTTTTGGCCGAGGAGCCGCCCAGCTTGACCATCTGCCACAGGACCAGGGCGGCGGCAATCAGCACCACCCAGAGGACGACGCTTTTGACGGTTGAGTTCAAGGGTGCTACCTAACGATTTAGACGCAGGCGGCGGCGCAGAGTTCCGTCAGCCAGAGACGGGACGGACCATTCCACACTATCGTTACAGTTTGATTATAACTTAAGCTCCGGCGCGAAATCGAGCGCCCGGGCCGACACCCGGCATTCCACCCGTCCCAGCCGGCGGAGACGGGGGTGGCGGGCAGCCGAGGCCGCCCATTCGGCCACTTCTTCGATGGCGAGGAAGTCCACCTGGCGCAGGTCGCCTTGGATGGCGCGCACCGCCTCGCGCACCAGGCGGCGACGCAGGGCGAGGGGGAGAGCGGCGAAATCCGCGCGGGGGAAGCGCCCACCGGCGGCTTGCGGCTGCCAGAGGCGGGCGAAGGCGCGGGCGAGGGCGGCGGCCCAGAGCTCTTCCTCGGCGCGGACAATTTCGGCCAGGTCGCACAGGCCACGCACCAGCGCAGGGTTGAAGGCGGCGGCCAGGGCAGGCAGGAACTGGAGGCGGAGACGATTGCGGCGGGGGTGCAGATCCTGGTTCGTCCGGTCCTCGCGCCAGTCCTGGCGGTGGCGCAGCAGCCAGGCGCGCAGCTCGTCGCGCCGCGCCCACAGCAGCGGACGGACGAGGAGGGTGGCAGCGCCGGAGGCGAGACTACGCCGGGGCAGGATGCCGGCGAGGCCGGCAGGGCCGGTGCCGCGCAGCAGGCGCAGCAGCACGGTTTCGGCCTGGTCGTCGGCGGTGTGGGCGGTGGCGACGCAGGCGAGGCCGGAGGCGGCGGCGGCGCGCTGGAAAAAGGCGTAGCGCGCGCGCCGCGCCTGCTGCTCGCGATCGGCCTGGGGCAGCGGCGCCCGGGCGCGGGCGCGCCGCAGCGGCCAGCCGAGGCGGCGGGCCACGGCGGCGACAAAGCGGGCGTCGGCGGCGGAGTCGGGGCGCCAGGCGTGGTCGTAGTGCAGCACCGTGAGCTGCCAACCGGCCGCCGACGCCAACGCGTGCAGGAGCAGGAGCAGCGCCATCGAGTCGGAGCCGCCGGAGACGGCGACACCGATGCGGGCGCCGGGCGCGAACATGGCGTGACGGGCCGCGAAAGCGGCCAGGCGGCGGGCGAGCGGATCGTGGACGGGCACAGGCGCCGGCAAGTGGTCTTCCACTCCGGAATCTTAGATCGGAAGCTGCGGGTTCCGAAGCGCCATAACCAGACACCGTGGCGGGCTCGTCTAAACCGTCTGCCTGGATGGCGAGGGCCGCCTTTTGGCCTTGGCCCGCGGACTGCACAACAGACAGGTGGCGGGCAAGGCCGGAACCGGATCCGGCAGCCCGGAGGCACCACCTATGAACTTCCATCGCGCGTTTTCCCAATGTCTGGCAATCATCGCGCTCCTGCTGGCCGGGGTCTGGCTGATCTCGGCGTCCGGCACGCGCGCCCTGGCACAATCCACCACCTCGGGCGACGTGGCCGGCACGATCACCGATCCCAGCGGCGCGGCCATCCCCGGCGCCAAGATCACGCTGACCAGCAGCGCCACCGGCAGAATCCACTCCACCACCACCAACGCCAGCGGGGACTACCGCTT
>JAKAOE010000379.1 GCA_021823305.1 Acidobacteriota bacterium | reverse complement strand
CTGGGTCAAAAGCCGCTGTCCGTGCTGCGCGGTGAATAGCCCGATGCCGCGCATCTCCTATCGGCAGGCACGCGCCTTCTACGACCGCTGCGGCCGCTGGTTGGACCTCCAGCGCAGCCTGGAGGACCCCGCTTTCGACGACCTGCTCGCGCATGCCGCCCTGCCCAGCGCCGGACGCGTGGTCGAATTCGGTTGCGGCACCGGCCGGCTCGCCCAGCGCCTGTTCACCGACGGTCTGTCGCCCCGCGCCAGCTACGTGGGCTTCGACCTCAGCCCCACCATGTTGCGCCTCTCCCGTACCCGGCTGGCGTCATTCGGACCCCGGGCGCAGGTCCTGCCCGTCTCCGGCCCGCCCCGGCTGCCCCTGAAGGATGGGTGCTGTGACCGTTTTTTATGCACTTACGTCCTGGATCTGCTGTCTCCCGCCGACGCGGACGCGCTCGTCCGCCAAGCTTACCGCCTGCTGGCGCCGGGCGGGCGGCTTTGCATTGCCGTGATGGCTTCACATTCCAGTCTGGCCAACCGCGCTTTCCGCACCGTTTGGACCTCGCTGCACCGCCTCAGCCCGCTGTTCGTGGGCGGTACGCAACCGGCGGACGCCCGCGTCTGGCTAGGTGTGGGTTGGGAGCTGCGCCATTGCCGGCTCGTCTGCCGCTTCGCGGTCTGTTCCCAAGTCCTGGTCGCGGTACGGCGGTAATTTCCGGCGCAGTCGCGGGCTCGTTTGTCCGGACAGCGGCGTCATGGCCGCGACGCCGCCGTGAAGCCGGCGGCAAAATTGCGGCGACGGTAACGTCATGCCTGACGCAATCGTAGAATGTAGAATCAACGGTATAGGTGTGCGCGCGAGCGCGCCCTGTGATTGCTCATATGCCCGCTTCGACATCGCGCTTGGCCCTTGGTTCGGCGGCACTTGCAGTCATGCTGGCCGGCTGCCGCTCCACCCCTCCAGTGGCCAAGGCGCTGCCTCCGGTCCCGGTTACGGTTGCCCGCGCCAGCAGCGAAAGCGTCCCCACGCGCCTGCAGGCGATCGGTTCCGTCCAGCCGGTCAACACGGTATCGGTGAAATCGCTGGTGGGCGGCGAGCTTCAGAGCGTCGGATTCAAGCAGGGCGATGAGGTACACAAGGGCCAGATTCTGTTTCGCATCGACCCTCACCCCTATATTGCGGCGCTGGCGCAGGCGCAAGCCAACCTGGCGCGCGATCTGGCCAACGACTCCCAAGCCCGGGCGGAAGCGCGCCGTTATGCCGATCTTGCCCGCCAGGGCATCGTCTCGGCGGAGCAGAACGAACAACTGCAGGCCTCGGCGAGCGCCGACGACTCGGTGGTCACCGCCGATCGCGCCGCGGTGGACGCGGCCAAGCTCAATCTGAGCTATTGCACGATCACTTCCCCGATTGACGGACGCACCGGCAGCCTGCTGGTCCAGCCCGGCAACGTCGTCCAGCCCAATACCACGGTGCTGGTGACGATCAACCAGATTTCGCCGATCTACGTCTCCTTCTCGGTTCCCGAGCAGTACCTGCTCCAAGTCAAGAAGGACAATGCGCGCGGCGCATTGCAGGTGACCGCGCAGGCGCAAGGCGTCCCGGACACCGAGTTTGGCCGGTTGAGCTTCATCAATAACGCCATTGACGACACCACCGGCACGATTCAGCTCATGGCCACTTTCCCCAACACCAACGAGCGCCTCTGGCCCGGCGAGTACGTCAACGCCGAGGTCACGCTTTCGGTGGAGGAAGGCGCGGTCGTCGTGCCCTCGACCGCGGTGCTCACCGGCCAGAACGACATGTATGTCTATGTGCTGACGCCCAAGGGGACGGTGGAAAACCGCGTTGTGACCACGTCGATCACCGTCAATGGGATGACCGTCATTCAGAAGGGCGTTTCGCCCGGCGAAACGGTGGTCACCGACGGGCAACTGGCGCTGTTTCCCGGGGCCAAGGTGGCGGTACACCGCGGCGCACCCCCGGCCGCCGGCTCGGGCGGCATGGTGCAGGCCGCGCAGTAGGCAAGTGAGGCGGGCATGAACCTCGCGAGCATTTTCATTCGCCGTCCGATCGCGACGGCGCTGTTGATGATGGCGATCCTGCTGTTCGGCATCGTCGCCTATCGCGCCCTGCCGGTGAGCGACCTGCCCAACGTCGACTTCCCGACGATTCAGGTCCACGCCGGCCTGCCCGGCGCCAGCGCCCAGACCATGGCGTCCACGGTGGCGACGCCGCTGGAAAAGCAGTTTTCCTCCATTCCCGGGCTGGACGAGATGAGCTCCTCCAGCCAGCAGGGCTCGACCTCGATCGCGCTGCAGTTCGCGCTCAGCCGCAACATCGACGGCGCCGCGGGCGACGTGCAAACCGCGATCAACGCCGCCGGCGGGCAGCTGCCGGCCGGCATGCCGTCGCCGCCCACGTTCCGCAAGGTCAACCCGGCCGACACCTCGATCCTCAACATCGCCCTCAGCTCCAGCACCCAGCCGCTGTCCACCGTGGACCACTACGCCGAGGACGTGGTGGGGCAGCAGATCTCGATGATCAGCGGGGTGGCCGAGGTGAATGTCATGGGCGCGCGCAAGTACGCCGTCCGCATTCAGCTCAACCCGCTGGCCATGGCGGCGCGCGGCGTCGGCATTGACACGGTGCAGTCGGCGATTCAGACCGGCAACGTCAATCTGCCCGCGGGGGTGTTGTGGGGCAAGAACAAGGCCTACACCGTCCAGGCCACCGGCCAGCTCAACAGCGCCGCCGCTTACCGCAAACTGATCGTCGCCTACAACCACGGCGCGCCGGTGCGGCTGCAGGACATCGCCGACGTGATCAACAGCGTCGAGGTGGACAAGAACGAAAGCTGGGTCAACGGCGTGCCCGCGGTGCTGCTGACCATCAGCAAGCAGCCCGGCGAAAACACGATCAAGACGGTGGACCGGATCGAGGCGCTGCTGCCGCGAATCCGCTCCGCCGTCCCGCCCTCCATCCAGGTCCAGGTCGAGTACGACAAGTCCATCCCCATCCGCAACTCGGTGAACGACGTCAAGTTCACCCTGCTGCTCACCATGTTCCTGGTGGTGATGGTGATCTTTCTCTTCCTGAAGAACATCTCCGCCACGCTGATCCCCAGCCTGGCGCTGCCCTTCACCATCATCGGCACCTTCGCCGTGATGTACCT
>JAKAOE010000378.1 GCA_021823305.1 Acidobacteriota bacterium | reverse complement strand
GATTAGGTTGAGAAATTCCGAACGCGTCTCGGCGCAGTCGCGGAACTGTCCTAGCATGTGGCTGGTGACCGCCGAGGAGTGCTGCTTCTCCACCCCGCGCATCATCATGCACAGGTGGCGGGCTTCGATCACCACGCCCACCCCCGCCGGCTGAATCCAGGTTTGGATGGTCTCGGCGATCTGCGTCGTCAGCCGCTCCTGCACCTGCAGCCGGCGCGCGAAGGCGTCCACCAGACGCGGAATCTTGCTCAACCCCAGCACTTTGCCCTTGGGCAGGTAGGCGACGTGACAGCGGCCGAAGAACGGCAGCAGGTGGTGCTCGCACAGGCTGAAGATCTCGATGTCGCGCACGATGACCATCTCGTCGTACTCGACCGTGAACAGCGCGCTGCGCAGGATGGCGCTGAGGTCGGCCTGGTAGCCGCTGGTGAGGAAGGCGAGCGAGCGCAGGAAGCGCTCCGGCGTGCGCGCCAGGCCCTCGCGCGCCGGATCCTCGCCCACGCGCTCCAGCAGCGCGCGGACCAAGTCCTGGCTGGCCGGGGCCGACAATTCGGATTTCATCCTGGTATTGTATTCTGGGGTTTGCGGCGGACGCTTCTCATCCTGGTCCTGGCAGGGGGCGCGCTGGCGGCGGGCGCATGTTCGAGCCGCGCCCGGCCGGGGCGGCGGGCGCCCGATTTCCATCTGCGCCTGCTCGGCGGCGGGCAGGTGAGCCTGACCAGCTTCCGCGGACGCGTGCTGGTGCTCAACTTCTGGGCAAGCTGGTGTCCGCCGTGCGTCGAGGAGACGCCGGCGCTGAACGCTCTCTCCAAGCTTTTTCCGCCCGACCGGGTGGCCATCCTGGGGATTTCGATTGACGAAGATCCGGTAGCCTACCGCACCTTCCTCGCCAAGTACCGCATCACCTACCCCACCGGCCGCGATCCCAGCGAGGCGATCATGCACCGCTACGGCACCGAGCAGATCCCCGAGACCTACATCATCGCCCCGGACGGGCGGCTGGCGCGCAAGCTGGTGAGCGCGGCCGACTTCACCTCGCCCACCATGATCGCCTACCTGCGCGCGCTCAGCGGTAGCGCACCCGGCTCTCCGGCGTCTCCGGCGCCTTCGGCACCACGGTAATCCCGCTGCTGTCGCGGTGGTAGCCGCGCGCCAGGTCGGCGTCCGGGTCCACGCCCACGGTGGCGCCGGGCGCGATGTGGGCGTTCTTGTCCACGATGGCGCGGTAGAGGCGCGCGCCGCGCCCGATCACGACGTTGTCCATGACGATGCAGTCGTCGACCTCGGCGCGCTCGTCCACCACCACGTTGTGGCCCAGCACCGAATCCTTCACCCGCCCGCCGGCGATGATGCAACCGCCCGAGATCAGCGACTGCAGCGCGACGCCGCGCCGCTGGTCCTCGTCGAAGACGAACTTGGCGGGCGGCTGGTTGAAGTTGGCGCTCATGATCGGCCACGACCAGTTGAACAGGTTCAACTCCGGGGTCACGCTGCGCAGGTCCATGTTGGCGGCGAAGTAGGCGGGGATGGTGCCCACGTCGCGCCAGTAGGGGCGCTCGTGGCCGTAGCCGTGGTGCACCGGCAGGCGGTTGCTGTGGAAGTCGTAGGCGAAGACGCGCCGCTCGCGCGCCATCGCGGGCAGGATGGAGCGGCCGAAGTCATGGTCGCCGGCGGTGCCCGCGTCCTCGACCAGCACGTCCACCAGGGTGTCGGTATCGAAGATGTAGTTGCCCATCGAGGCCAGCACCTGCCCCGGCCGCCCGGCGATCCGCGGCGCCGCCTCCGGCGAGGGCTTTTCCACGAAGCCGCGGATGCGGCCCTCCTCCCCCTCCTCCACGATGCCCAGTTCCGCCGACTGCTCCACCGGCAGCGGCATGCAGGCCACGGTGGCGTCGGCGTTGCGCTCGAAGTGGAAGTCCACCATCTGGCGGATGTTCATCTTGTAGATGTGGTCGGCGCCGAACACCGCCACGGCGTCGGCGCCGTACTGTTCGATCAGGTTGAGGTTCTGGTAGATGGCGTCGGCGGTGCCGCGGTACCAGGTGGTGCCGAGCTGCATCTGCGCCGGCACGATGGTGGCGAACGAGTCCTGGATGCCGCCCACGAACCACCAGGCGCGCTGCACATGGCTGATCAGCGACTGCGCCTTGTACTGGGTGAGGATGTAGATGGCGGTGATGCCCGAGTTCACCAAGTTGCTGAGGACGAAGTCGATGATGCGGTAGCGCCCGCCGAAGGGCACCGCGGGCTTGGAGCGGTACTGGGTCAGCGGCTGCAGGCGCTCGCCGCGGCCGCCGGCGAGTACCAGCGCCAGGACTCGCCTATGGCCGGAGGGAAGCATGGTTCGGGAGTCCAGTTTATCCCGCCGCGAAGCGCCGCGACGCGCGCGGTTGCGCCGCGAAACAGCAATGTCTACAATGTTGCCATGACGGCGGGCCTGGCGGAGCAGGTTTGGATCGCCGCGGCCTTGCTGCACCGGGAGCACTCGGAGCGCGAGGATTTCTCCGTGCGCGAGATTCTCGAGCGCGCCCGCGCGGTGGCCGCCCCGCGGCCCGTGCCGCCGGGACTGCAGACGCACGTCTACAAGCACTGCGTCGCCAACCTCCGGCCGGATCCGGGCACGCATCGGTACCTGGTCGCGACCGCGCGCGGGCGACGGCGCCTCTACCGTCCGGGCGACCCTTACGATCCGCGCCGCGCGCGGGGCCGTGCGCGGCCGCTGGCTCTGCCGCCACGCTACGGCGCGTTGCTGCCGTGGTACGAGCGCTGGTGCGCCGCGCAGGCGCCGGCGGCGCCGCGGCCGGATCCGCTCCTGGCGCTGAAGGGAGCGGCCGCGAAGCTCTGGGGCGGGCGCGACCCTGACGCCTACGTCCGTCAACTGCGCGCGGGATGGAAATGAACCGGATTTTCTGGGACACCAACCTGTTCATCTATCTCTGGGGCGGGCGGGAGCCGTGGTGCGGCCGGGTGGAGACGCTGTGGCGCGCGATGCGGGAGCGCGGCGACGAACTGCTGACGTCCACGCTGACCCTCGGGGAGCTGCTGGCGCAGCCGCTGGCCGCGGGCGCGGTGGAACTCGCGCGGCGCATGGACGGCGCACTGGGAGAGATGGCGCAGCTGATTCCGCTGGACGCCGCCGCGGCGCGGATTTATGCCGAACTGCGC
>JAKAOE010000377.1 GCA_021823305.1 Acidobacteriota bacterium | reverse complement strand
GCGAAGCGGCGTGGTTGACGCCGCGGGCGGAGCGCGAGGAACATTACTTTCTCGGCTTACGGCGCAACGCCGGGGTGGCGATGCCGGGCCGCGACGCCGAGCCCGCACAAGCGGCGGCGGCGGCGCGCCACCTGGCCGGCGGACTGCTGGAGCGGCGCGGCGGCCGCATCGCACTCACCGCGCAGGGGCGGCTGCTGGCCAACCGGGTGCTGGCCGACTTTCTCGAGGAGCCGCTCGCGCTAAGCTGAACAGATGCGCGGACGGTTTACCCCTAAGGGCCTCACCGAAGTCTCGGAAATGCAGACGCGCGGGGTGCGCGGCGCAGTGGATCTGCGCAGCGATACGGTGACCAGGCCGTCGCCCGAGATGCGGCGCGCGATGATGGCGGCCGAGGTCGGCGACGACGTTTACGGCGAAGACCCCACGGTCAACCGGCTGCAGGCGCGCGCGGCGGCGCTGTTCGAGCGCGAGGCGGCGTTGTTCGTGCCCACCGGCACCATGGCCAACCAGATCGCGGTGCACCTGCACTCCCGGCCCGGCCAGGAGGTGGTGTGCGAGGCGCGCTCGCATCTGTTCAACCTGGAGATGGGCATGGCGGCGGCGTTTTCCGGCTGCCAACTGCGGCCGGTGGAGGCGCCGCTCGGGCGGTTGAGCTGGGCCCTGGTGGAACCGGCGCTGCGGCTGCAGGACCCCTACAACAAGGCGCGCACCGGGCTGGTCGTGCTGGAGAACACGCATAATCTGGCGGGCGGAGTTGTCACCCCGCCGGCGGCCTGCCTGCACCTGTGCGATGAACTGCACCGGCGCAGCGTGCCTGCCCATCTCGACGGTGCGCGCATCTTCAACGCGGCTACGGCGCTCAACCTGCCCGTGACGCAGCTTGCGGCACCGTTCGACTCGCTGATGTTCTGCCTGTCGAAGGGCCTCGGCGCGCCGGTGGGCTCAATCCTGCTGGGCAGCGCCGAGTTCATCCACCGCGCGCGCATCGTGCGCAAAATGCTAGGGGGCGGAATGCGCCAGGCCGGGGTGCTGGCGGCCGCGGGGCTGGTGGCGTTGGAGCACGCGCCGGCGCGGCTGGCGCAGGATCACGCTCTGGCGCGCTGTTTGGCCGAAGGGTTGGCGGAAATCGCCGGCGTTACGGTGGCGCTCGATCAGGTGGCGACGAACATCGTGGTCTGCGACGTCGGGCGCACCGAACTGGACGCCGCTGCGGTGGTGGCCAAGCTGGCGGAACGCAATATTCTCGCCAGCGCGCTCGATGCGCGCCGCATCCGCTTCGTCACTCACTGCGACGTCAACCAGGCGCAATGCGACGAAGCCCTGTTCGCCATGCGTGCGGTGATCGAACGCCAATAGACCCGTGGATTATGTCATCACCGACATAATGAAACTTTTTGCCACCGGCTGGTCGAGTTCGGGTATACTCGCCACGTTGCGCCAGAACTGGACGGAAACAGTTACTGGTATGGTTCAAAAGTTGGGCAGACTCGCTGATCCCCCGGAAGTGAGTCAAATGGCCGACCATTTTTCATTTGGATCGTGGGATATTGATCCGGTGCCGAGCAGTAGCGCCCAGCGCGCGTTGGCCCGGGCGGTGATACCGATTTCCACGAGCCTCCGCCCCGGTTTCTCCACAATTCGGCTGCAATTTGACAGTGTATCCGCGCCGACGCCGGGAGTGCGTGGTCTGCGGGCGCGCCGCCACTGCGTCTACGCGTTGGAGGCGGAAGGCACGCCTCCGCCGGCGTTGGAGGTGATGGTGGAGCGGGTCGGACGGCACGAGGAGTGGAGCGTGGTGGGGCAGGTCTTCCGCACCTCCGGTGAGGGATGGGCGGACTGCCCGGTGGAGTTGCGGGGGGCGCCGGGCGGCAGATTGCTGACCGGGCGCACCAACGAGTGGGGAGAGTTCGCCCTGACGCCGGCGGGTTCCGGGCCGTGGCGGTTGGGGGTGGTGGCGGGCGGCCGGCGCTTTGAAGTCGCGCCGGTGCTCATGCCGTGAGGGTTCAAGCGCCTGGGGACGGATGCCGAAATTAGGATGTGCGGAAGATCGCGGCCGTGGCAGTACATGGGAGAAGGTGAATGAGCGTTCTTGCTAGGGTGAAATGTTGCCGCCGGCCTTCGATGGCGGTCGTTGCCGCAGGGGTACTGCTGGGAACGTGCGCCGCTTGGGCCAGCCACATCACCAGCGCGGGCGTGCTGGTGATGCTGCAGCCCAGCCGGGTGGCCGCCTTTGACGCCGAGTTTTCGGTGACCTCGGTCCGTCTCAATCCCCATCGCGATCTTTATCTCGTGACCTCGACCAACGGCACCAGCGACGTGCAATTGCTCAGCCAGATCCGGACGGATCCCGCGGCGGGCAACCCCACGCTCAATACCTTTGTCAGGATGAACGGGCAGAGCACCGCCTCGGTGCTCAACGGCCAGTCCACAGCTTCGGTTCTGAACGGGCAATCCACCGCCTCGGTTCTGAACGGCCAGTCCACGGCCTCGGTCCTGAATGGCCAGTCCACCGCTTCGGTCCTGAACGGACAATCTACCGCGTCGGTCCTGAACGGGCAGTCCACGGCATCGGTCCTGAACCGCAACGGCAACGGCTACGGTTCCTTCGGGTCTTTCGGCGGTTACGCGCTCAACGGCCAAAGCACGGCCTCGGTGTTGAACGGCCAGTCCACGGCTTCGGTCCTGAACGGGCAGAGCACGGCTTCAGTGCTGAACGGGCAGACGACGGTTTCATTCCTGAACGGCGAAACGATCACGCTGGCGCAGAGCACGGCCTCGGTGCTCAACTCGGAGGTCAATTACTTCGGGACGCGGGCGCCGACGCAGTATGTGGACCAGCCGCTGGTGAGGCAGGTGGCGGCCGGGGGGGAAGCGCACGATATCGCGACCGGCAAGCACGTGGTGGTGGCGCTGATTGACAATGGGGTGGACCAGTTCAACCCGGTGTTGCGCAAGGTGCTGTTGCGGCATGAGGGCTGGAACTTCTACGACAACTCGCCCAACTGGTCGGCCTTCGCCGATCTCGGCCAAGCCTCGGGCTCCGGCCTGAACGGGCAAAGCACGGCGTCGGTGCTCAACGGCACGACCACGCTGAGCGCGCTCGCCGGGGACAGCATCACGCTCGACCAGAGCACGGCCTCGGTGCTGAACGGCGCCGGCGGCGGGCT
>JAKAOE010000376.1 GCA_021823305.1 Acidobacteriota bacterium | reverse complement strand
TTCCGATCTGATGCAGTTGCGGCCGTCGCGCTTGGCCTCGTAGAGGGCGCGATCGGCGCGGCGCAGCAGGTCGCTCCAGGTCTCGGCCAGTTCCGGCAGCGGCGACGCGATCGCCACGCCGAAGCTGGCGGTCAGCGTCAACTGGCGGTGCTCATAATCGATGTGCAACGCCTCCATCCTCCCGCGCAGGCGTTCGGCCACCAGTTGCGCCCGCTCGCCGTCGCGATCCGGCAGCACGGCGATGAACTCCTCGCCCCCAAACCGCGCCAACAGGTCGGTGCTGCGCAGGCAGCGCTGCAGCAGTTGCGCCGCCGCCGCCAGGGCGGCGTCGCCGGCGGCGTGGCCGTGGACGTCGTTCACGCGCTTGAAATGATCCAGGTCGATGGCCACGATCGCCATCGGGCTGTTGCGCCGCCCGCAGGCCGCCAGTTCGCGCTGTCCCGCCAAATCCAGGGCGCGCCGGTTCATCACCCCGGTGAGGGCGTCGGTGCGGGCCTGCTGTTCCAGCTGATTGCGCAGGCGCGCGGTCATCAGCCACACGAAGCCGAAGGCCATCCCGACACTGAACACCATGTACAGCACGGCGCCACCGAAACGCGCGGTGTCGCTGGCGAGCGGGTTGGCGCCCACCCCGCGCCACTCCGCCAGCACCGCCCGCGCCAGGCTGAGCGCCGCCACGCCGGCGAGCAGCGCCGCGGTGGCGCGCGCCGGCAGGCGCTCCGCCGGCTCGTCGTGGGCCAGCAGCACCAGGATGCCGACCAGCAGTTGCGCCGCGAACGAGCAGCCGAACACCACCACCACCGTGACCGCGTGGTGCGGGCGCCGCAGGGCGATATAGTCCGCCGCGGTAAACAGCGCCAGCAGGAATCCGCCCCAGCCCAGCACGCTCGCCGCCGGCACCGCGAACTCGGCGATCCCCTGGGTCATCAGGACCGCGCCCAGCAGCACCAGGAACCGCCCCAGCAGCAGGCCCCAGAGCCCGGCCGGCGCCTGCCAAATCATGAGCGCCAATCCCGCCGTGGCGCCGGCGTAGGCCCAGCCGAACCAGCGCAGGCCGCGCAGCCCGGGCACGGTGCGGCTCATCAGCAGCAGGCCGCAGGCGCAACAGACCTGCAGCAAGAGGTCGGCGAACAGCAGCGTGCGGATGTCCATCGCTCAAGCGGGGGTTGGGGCTGGTCTCATCATCTCCGGCCGCTCCCCAGCGGCCGTGCGGCATACCCCCACGCAAAACCGCACGCCGCCTCCCTAGGCCATGGCCCCCGCTTTCCGAGGCCAGTCCTCGACTCGCAGTATCGCACAGAAAACCACGGACGAGGCCGGCTTTCGCCCGCCCCGCCGCGCCCACCGCGATCCACCGGTACGTCGCGCCAACAGTCCACTAGAAGCTGAGTTTCGCCTGGAATGCCAGCATGCGCGGCCCGGCGTCACCCCCGTTCTGGCCCAACAGGCTGTTGTTCGGCGCCGTCAGCGGCCCGCTGATCGCGTCGGATCCCGACATATCCGCCGCGATGCCGCCCGCCGCGGTCGTGTTCGGATTGGAGAAGTTCGGATGGTTAAACAGGTTGTAAGCCTGGAAGTCGAGCCGCAACCCCACCCGCTCGGTCAACTGCACCATCTTCGCCACGTCAAAGTTCGTCCAGTTGAACGCCGGCCCGCGCGCGATCCCGCCGTTGTTGCCCGTGAACTGGCAGTTGGCCGGGTTCACCGCCTCCGTCGCGGGGTTGCTGCTGCCCGGGGCAAAACACTGCCTGGTCGTCGGGTCGTAGGCGGTGTAGAGCGCCGCCGGGTTCAGCCATTGCACCGTCCCGTTCTGCGTGATGCCGGAAATCGCCACATCCTTCGAGTACACCCCCGCACTGCCCAGATAGCCGGTCTTGGGACCGGTAGTGTTCACCAGGATCCCGCCCAGGCCCGCCCCGCCGTCCATCAGGGAGAACAGCGGCGTGCCGCCTTCCGCGAACGTAGCGCCGGAAATCTGCCAATGGTTGAAGAGGTCGCCCAGGAGCCCGTTGCCGGCATGGATCGGCAGTTGGTAGGTGTAGGCCGCATTGGCTACATTCGTGATGTCGTCTGTGCAGTCCACATACGTGTTCGACAGCGGGGCTCCGTCCAGGTAAGGTGTGCCCGTCGAGAGGCAGTGGCTCCAGGTGTAGTTGAAATTCAGCGTGAGGCCGCGCGACATCCGGTCGATAAAGGTGGTCTGCAGCGAGTCGTAGCGGCTGTAGCCGTTGTACCGGGTTTGGCTGTAGCTGGTGAAGCGCGGATCCGGAGCACCTGCGGCACCGGTAGCGCTATACAGGAAGGGCGCAAAGCAGCCCGCACAAAGCCTCTGATAGCCGTTGTCGCCCACGACGTAGGCCAGGTGTTGCGAGCGGCTGCCGACGTAGCCGGCCGAGAATGACATGTTCCGCCCGATCTGCTGCTGCACCGTGAAGTTGTACTGGTACGTCACCTGCGGCGTCAGGCCATTGGCCGGCAACGCCGCAATCGCGGCCTGCGGTACGCAGGTCAGCGACGGCCCCGTGTAGGCGCAGGACGGCTGTCCGCTGGCGAAATTCTTCTGGAACGCCGCATTCGCGGCGATCGTCGCCGCCACCGCGCTTCCCGGCGCGGTCGGATCCCACAGTGTCCCGCACTGTGGATCGCTCCCCCCGTTCTGCGTGCAGCCCGCGGGCGAACCATTCGCGCCCAGGTTCCCGGGCCCGAAGCCGCCGGTAAACAGCGGGTCGAAGGGAGGGTTCCGCGCCAGCGTCTCGGCCGCGCTCGCCGCCGCCACCTGCGAGAACATCCCCCAGCCCACCTTCACCAGCGTCGAACTGCGCGGCTGCCAGGCCAACGCCGCGCGCGGCTGCCACACCGCAAACGGCACTGAATTCCAGAGCTGGGAGGCGGCGGTAAAGACGGCGCTCGGCGGCGTGGCCAGATTCCCGCCGTTGAGGTTGGCGTGAGTGAAGGTGCTGAAGTCGGCGAAATTACTCAGGTACGGCTGTTTGTCCACCGCATTGGAGTTGTGGGTGGCGCGAATGCCGTAGGTCAGCGTCAATGTCGGCGCGATCTGCCAGGTGTCGCCCGCGTACACGTCCAGCGAAAAATCGCGGAATTGTTCCTCCGTGGCCACCGGGAAGGCAAGCTGGGCGCTGCTCGCCGCGCCGTACATCACCTCCGAAAA
>JAKAOE010000375.1 GCA_021823305.1 Acidobacteriota bacterium | reverse complement strand
AAAATGTGCGCAGTGCCCGCTGCCCCCAGCCCACCTCGGCCCTCCGATCAGCCCGCCGTGCGCGCCGTCGTCGGCGGCCTCGAGCGCATGCTCCCGCTCGACCCGCTGCCCTTCCGCATCGGCCGCCGCCCCGGCCACGAGCTCACCATCCCGCTGCCCCAGATCTCCCGCGACCACGCCCAGATCGAGCCCGGCGCCGACGGCTTCCTCCTCCGCGACCTCGGCAGCACCCACGGCACCCTGCTCAACGGCGAGCGCATCGCCGCCCCGCGCCCGCTCGCCCCCGGCGACACCATCGAGTTCCCCAACTGCGCCGGCGTGCGCATCGTCTTCCAGCCGCCCGAGGAAGCCGCCAGCCTCTTCCTCTCGCAGATGCAGAAGCTGAACGACACCGGCCCGGCGAACGAGTTCGACCGCCTCCGCCTGCTGCTCGACTTCAGCCAGCGCCTGCGCGCCGCCGGCGGCCTCGAGGACATCCTCGCCGCCATGCTCGATGCCGCCCTCCGCCTCACCGGCGCCGAACGCGGCTTCGTCTTCCTGCGCGACGACAACGGCGCCACCCTCCGCCTCCGCGTCGGCCGCAACGCCGGCGGCGAAACCCTCAACGACGACCGCGCCATCTCCCACTCCATCGTCGAGCGCGCCGACCGCTCCAAGCAGCCCGTCCTCATGCACGACAGCCGCGAGTCCGCCGACCTCGCCCAGAGCGTCGTCGCCTACGATCTGCGCACCGTGCTCGCCATCCCGCTGCAGGAGGGCGCCGGCGTCCTCTACCTCGACAGCCACGCCGCCAGCAAGGCGCTCGGCCAGGTCAGCCGCCAGATGCTCGAGCTCCTCGCCCACGACGCCGCCCAAGTCGTCATCAACGCCCAGCTCGCCCGCCGCCAGGAAGCCGCCCGCATGCTGGAAAAGGAGCTGAAACTCGCCGCCGCCATCCAGCAGGGCCTCATGGCCGCCCGCCTGCCCACCGTCGCCTTCGCCCGCCTCGACGCCCTCAGCCAGGCCTGCCTCCAGATCGGCGGCGACTACTACGACGCCATCCTGCTGCCCGACGGCGACCTCGCCCTAGTCCTGGCCGACGTCAGCGGCAAGGGCGCCGCCGCCGCCCTCCTCGCCGCCACCCTCCAGGGCATGGTCCACGCCCAACTGCTCGCCGGCGCCGGCCTGCCGCAGATCGCCGCCACCGCCAACCGCTTCGTCTGCGAGCGCCTCGAAGGCGAAAAGTACGCCACCCTGGTGATCGCCCGCCTCGCCACCGATGGCGCACTGGATTACATCAACTGCGGCCACGTCCAGCCGCTGATCGCCGGCGCCGGCCGCTGCCGCACCCTGCCCGAGAGCAACCTCCCCGTCGGCTTGCTCGCCCAAGCCGAGTACGCCTCCGCCCGCGATCGCCTCGCCCCCGGCGAGCGCCTGCTGCTGTTCAGCGACGGCGTCACCGAGGCCGCCAACCCCGACAACGCCATGTTCGGCGACGCCCGCCTCGAGGAACTCCTGCGCGGCGAGTGCAGCGTCGCCGAGCTCGCCGCCGCCGTCCGCCAGTTCGTCCAGGGCGTCCCCCTCGCCGACGACCTCACCGTACTGGAAGCCCGCTTCGCCCCCGCGGCCAACCAATGATCGGGGACTCGATCGGCCCCTACCGCATCGCTGCCGCCCTCGGCAGCGGCGGCATGGGCGTCGTCTATCAGGCCGAGGATACCCGCCTCGGCCGCGCCGTCGCCCTCAAGTTCCTCCCGCCCCATCTCGCCCGCGATCCCCAGGCGCTCGAACGCTTCCGCCGCGAAGCCCGCACTGCCAGCGCCCTCAACCATCCCAACATCTGCACCATCTACGACATCGGCGAAGCCCCCGACGGCCGCCCCTATCTCGCCATGGAGCTGCTCGAGGGCGAGACCCTGCAGCAGCGCCTCGCCCGCGGCCCCCTGCCCGTCTCCGAGTTCCTCGAGCTCGCGCTCCAGGCCGCCGACGCGCTCGACGCCGCCCACGCCAAGGGCATCGTCCACCGCGACCTCAAGCCAGCCAACTTCTTTATTACCCGCCGCGGCCAGATCAAGATTCTCGACTTCGGCTTGGCCAAAATCCTCTCCGCCGCCGATGACGACCCTGCCAGCCAGGCCACCATCGCCGGCCCCGCCGCCAGCCAGCTCACCAGCCCCGGCCTCGCCGTCGGCACCATCGCCTACATGTCGCCTGAGCAGGCGCTGGGCAAGGAGCTCGACCCCCGCTCCGATCTCTTCTCCTTCGGCCTCGTACTCTACGAGATGGCCGCCGGCCAGCCCGCCTTCGGCGGCTCGACTTCCGCCGCCATCTTCGACGGCATCCTCAACCGCACCCCGCCCCGCCTGCGCGAGCACAACCCCGCCGCCCACGCCGGCCTCGACCCCATCCTGGACACCGCCCTGGAAAAAGACCCCGCGCTCCGCTTCCAATCCGCCGCCGACCTGCGCGGCGCCTTGCGCCGCCTCAAGCGCGATACCGAAAGCGGCGGCGTCGCGGCAGCGCCGCCGCCTCCGCCCTCCGTGGCTTCA
The DNA here is from genome assembly GCA_021823305.1 of Acidobacteriota bacterium. Taxonomy (GTDB): domain Bacteria; phylum Acidobacteriota; class Terriglobia; order Terriglobales; family SCQP01; genus SCQP01. The sequence continues at coordinate 641 of JAKAOE010000375.1, read as the reverse complement.
GCCAAGACCGGCGGCGCTTCCTCGCGCCCCCGCCGCCGCCCGCTCACCATCGCCGCCGCCGCCGTCCTCCTCGCCGCCGCCGGCGCCTGGTTCCTCCTCCGCCGTCATCCCGCGCCCCTGATGACCGCCAAGGACACCCTGCTGCTCGCCAACTTCACCAACTCCACCGGCGATCCCATGTTCGATGGCGTGCTCCGCTCCGCCCTCGCCGTCCAGCTCGAGCAGTCCCCCTTCCTCAACATCGTCAGCGGCCAGCGCATGATGCAGGTCAAGCGCCTCATGGGCCTCGCCCCCGCCGCGCCCGTACGCGGCGCCGCCGCCGAGCAGCTCTGCGTCCGCACCGGCAGCGCCGCCGCCCTCGAGGGTTCCATCGCCCAGGTCGGCACCCAGTACAGCCTCATCCTGCGCGCCGTCGACTGCAACAGCGGCGACAACCTCGCCAGCGTCCAGCAGGTCGCCAACGGCAAAGACCAGGTCCTCTCCACCCTCGGCGAACTCGCCTCCGCCATGCGCGCCAAGTTAGGCGAATCGCTCGCCTCCATGTCCCAGTTCAACCAGCCCATCGAGCAGGTCACCACTCCCTCCCTGTCCGCGCTCAAGGCCTACTCCCAGGGCCGCCGCGACCTCACGCTCGGCCGCAA
>JAKAOE010000374.1 GCA_021823305.1 Acidobacteriota bacterium | reverse complement strand
ACTGGTCCGGCGGCAGGAGCTGCATCAGGTCGCGCTCGATTTTTTCGGGCTGCTCCTCGCGGGTGAGGCCGAGGCGGCGGCTGATGCGCTGGACGTGGGTATCGACGACGACGCCGGAGGCTTGGTGGAACCAGACGCCGAGAACGACGTTGGCGGTTTTGCGGGCGACGCCGGGGAGGGTGAGGAGGGCGTCCATGTCGGCGGGGACCCGGCCGTGATAGGCGTCCTGGAGGCGGCGGGCGGCGCCGACGATGCTCTTGGCCTTGTTGCGGTAGAAGCCGGTGCTGCGGATGTCGGGCTCGAGCAGCTCGGGCGTGAGGGCGGCGAAATCGGCGACGGTGGGGTATTTGCGGAACAGCGGCGGGGTGACGAGATTGACGCGGGCGTCGGTGCACTGGGCGGAGAGGATGGTGGCGACGAGCAGCTCCCAGGCGCTGCGATGGACGAGGGCGCACTCGGCGTTGGGATAGGCGGCGGCGAGGCCGGCGAGGATTTTCTGAACGCGGGGGTCGGAAGCGGACTTGGGGATTTTCATGATGCGGCCTGGCGCGGGGCGGCGGCGAGCCAGCGGATGAGGGCGCGGGCGGCGCGGCCGCGATGGCTAAAGCGGGCTTTTGCCTCGGGGGTGAGTTCGGCGAAGGCGCAGCCGGCTTCGGGGGAAAAGAAAAGCGGATCGTAGCCGAAGCCATACGCGCCGCGTGGAGAGTCGAGGATGCGGCCGGCGGCTTCGCCGCGGAACATAGCCAGCGTAACGCCGGCGCGGGCAAGGGCGAGGATGCAAACGAAACGGGCGGCGCGGCGCTCGGGCGGGAGGCCGCGAAGGCGCTCGAGGAGGAGGGCGTTGTTGGCGGCGTCGTCGGAGGGCTCGCCGGCGAAGCGGGCGGAATGGACGCCGGGGGCGCCGGCGAGGGCGTCCACTTCGAGGCCGGAGTCGTCGGCAAGAACGGCCGCATCGGGCGGCGCGAAGCGGCTGTAATGCTCGGCTTTGAGGCGGGCGTTGGCTTCGAAGGTGGCGCCGGTTTCCTCGACGGAGGGCAGAGAAGAGAAGTCAGGCAGCAACGCCGGCATGTGGTCCATGCCGGCGAAATCGGCGAGTTTGCCGGGGTTGGAGGTGGCCAAATAGAGGGTCATGCCTCGATGTGGGGCAGTTCGAGCTTGAGGATTTCATGCTGGGCGGCCATGATGCGGGCGATGCCGAGACGGCCGAGGCGGAGGAGCTCGGCGGACTGTGCGTCGGAGAAGGGGTCGTGCTCGGCGGTGGCCTGGATTTCGACGAAGCGGCCATCGCCGGCCATGGCGAGGTTGAGGTCGACGCCGGCGCGGGAGTCTTCGGTGTAGTTGAGGTCGAGCACGGGGACGCCGGCGACGATGCCGGCGCTGACGGCGGCGAGGTAATGGCGGATGGGCAGGCGGGCGAGGGTGCGGGCGGCGACCAGGCGCTGCAGGGCGAGGGCGAGGGCGACGAAAGCGCCCGTGATGGAGGCGGTGCGGGTGCCGCCGTCGGCCTGGAGGACGTCGCAGTCGAGGATGAGGGTACGCTCGCCGAGGGCGGCGGTATCCACGGCGGAGCGGAGGGCGCGGCCGATGAGACGCTGGATTTCGTGGGTGCGGCCGCCGGGGCGGCCTTTGGTGACTTCGCGCGGGGTGCGGGTGAGGGTGGCGCGAGGGAGCATGGCGTACTCGGCGGTGACCCAGCCCTTGCCCTGGCCGCGGAGAAAAGAGGGCACGGTTTCTTCCAGGGTGGCGGAACAGACGACGCGGGTCGAGCCCAGCTCGATCAGGACCGAGCCTTCGGCGGTGGGCTGGAAATCGAGCTCGAAGCGCAGGGGACGAAGCTGGTCGGGGGCGCGGAGGTCGGGACGCATGAGGGGTTCAATTTTAGCGTGCGCCGAGCCCGGAAAACGACAGATCGCTTCGCTATAATGATGTTTATGCCCGATTTGATGCAGCCGGTGAAGGACCTGGCGGCGATCGCCACAGGCTTGAGCGTGACCTTCAAGAACATGCTGAAGCCGCCGGTGACGGAGTTCTATCCGGAGGAGCCGGTGCATTTCGAGGCGCGGTTCCGCGGCGTGCACGTGCAGCAGCGGGACGAGAATGGCCTGGAGAAGTGCGTGGCCTGCTTTTTGTGCGCGGCGGCGTGTCCGGCGAACTGCATTTACATCGAGGCCGGAGACAACACCGCGGCGCAGCGCATCAGCGCGGGCGAGCGCTACGCCAAGGTCTACAACATCGATTACAACCGCTGCATTTTTTGCGGCTACTGCGTGGAGGCGTGCCCGACCGACGCGATCACGCACGGGCACGGGTTCGAGCTGGCGACGTACGACGCCAGCAACCTGGTGTACCGGAAAGAGCAACTGCTGGCGCCGCTGCCGCTGGCTGGAAGCACCGCGAGCTAAAGCGGCGCGCCCCGTGCGGGGCGCGTTGTCCGGAACCCGAGGCGGCACACCCGCGCAACGGCCGTTTGGCGGTATGCTGATAGGGACCTTTTCCCATAGAAACGAGGATCTTCGCCCTTGCCACGTACATCGCTGTTCACCTCCGAATCGGTGACCGAGGGTCACCCCGACAAGATTGCCGACCAAGTCTCCGACGGCGTGCTCGACGCCGCGCTGGCGCAGGACGCGCACAGCCGGGTGGCGTGCGAGGCGCTGCTGACGACCGGGCTGATCGTGGTGGCGGGCGAGATCACGACGCGGGCGCAGATCGACTACCAGCAGGTGGCGCGGGACGCGGTGCGCGGGGTGGGGTACACGGACGCGCGCTTCGGGTTCGACTGCGACACGTGCGGGGTGATGGTGAGCGTGCACCAGCAGTCGGGCGACATCGCCATGGGCGTGGACCGGGAAGGCGCGGGCGACCAGGGGATGATGTTCGGCTACGCCTGCGACCAGACGCCGGAGAAGATGCCGCTGCCGGTGGCGCTGGCGAAGCGGCTGACGCGGCGGCTGAGCCAGTTGCGGCGGGAGGGGCAGTTGAGCTTCCTGCGGCCGGACGGCAAGAGCCAGGTGACGATCGAGTACGAAGAGGGGCGGCCGAAGCGGGTGGACGCGGTGGTGATCTCGACCCAGCACAGCGACGAGATCTCGACCGAGGCGCTGCGCGAGGCGATCCGGCGCGAAGTGATCGAGCCGATGATGCCGAAGGGGATGACGGACGGCAAGACCGCG
>JAKAOE010000373.1 GCA_021823305.1 Acidobacteriota bacterium | reverse complement strand
ATCTTGACGCCTTTCTGGGGGAAGCGCACCCGTTACGCCAACAAATGAATTGCGCCGCAATATAGCACAATCATCTCGCCGGAATTCAATAAAAAAACATTGCGCGCCAAACGCATTTGCCCGCTCGTTACGCCCGCAAGGGGGATTCATCGCGCCCCCGTGCTACAGTGAACCGTGTCCGCCCCCGACGCCGCCCCCAAGCCCCGCCTGCGCTGGCGCGGCCTGCTGCGTTGGACCTGGATGGACCTGCTCTGGCTGGTCTTTCTCGGCGGCCTGGCGGCCCTGCCTCCGGTCACCGAAATCCACAAGCAGCTCATCCTCGCCGCCTTCGCCCTTTTCCAGCTTTGCGAACAGCGCCTGCTGCAGGCCGCGCCCCGCCGCGGCCCGGCGGCCGCCGTGCTGGTCAAAATCGGGCTGGCCACGCTGCTCATCGCCCACACCGGCAAGTTGGCCATCAACAGCGCCTACTACCCGATCTTCTACATCCCGGTGGTCACCGCCGCGATGCTCTTCGGGCCCTGGGAGACCATCGGCTGGACGGTCGCCGCCTCGGCCGCCTACCTGTCCTACCTCTGGCCGGCGCTGCACTTTTATACGCTCGATGAGTCCGGAGTGGAAGAACTGACACTGCGGGTGTTCTTCTTCTTCCTGCTGGCGATGATCATCAACCGTTTCGTCACCGAGACCCGCCGCCAGCGCGACCTCTACCGCCAGACCGCCGAATCCCTCGCCGAGTCCAATCGCCAGCTGCGCCAGGCTCAGGCCGAAGCGCGCCGCGCCGAACGCTTGGCGGCGCTGGGCCAGCTCTCCGCCGGTCTGGCGCACGAGATCCGCAACCCGTTGGCGGTGATCAAAGGCTCGGCCGAAATGCTCGAGCGCGAGGCCGCCGGCGCCGGCGGCGTGGCGGCGGAGCTGGCCGGCTTCATTTCCAGCGAGGTCAACCGCGTCAACCAGTTGGTGGCCCGCTTCCTCGACTTTGCCCGGCCGCTGCGGCTCGAGCGCCAGCCCGCGGCGGTGCCCGAGATGCTTGACCAGGCGCTGCAGGAAACCCGCGAGCGCTGGCCGGCGAGCCGCATCGACGTCGAGCGCCGCTACGCCGCCGCCCTGCCCTCGCCCCCGCTCGACGCCACCCTCTGCGAGCGCGCCTTCGCCAACTTGGCGGCCAACGCCTACGAGGCCATGGACGCCGGCGCCGGCGGTGGCGGAACATTGACGGTGAGCGCGCAGCCGGCGGAAGAAGCCGGCCGGCCCGGGGTGCGGATCGAGTTCCGCGACACCGGCCCGGGCGTGCCCCAACCGATGCGCGAGCAGATCTTCAACCCCTTCGTCACCACCAAGGCCAGCGGCGTCGGGCTCGGCTTGGCCATCGTGGCCAAAATCGTGGACCAGCACGGCGGCCAGGTGCGCCTCCTGCCCGACGCCGGCGGCGCCGCGTTCGAAGTCTTCCTCCCGGCCTAGGCCGCCATGCCGACGCTGCTGATCGTCGACGACGAGGCCAAAATGCGGCGCCTGCTCGAGTTGCAGTTGTCGCAGGCCGGCTACACCGTGCTCACCGCCGGCGACGCGCCCGAGGGGCTGGCGCGGCTGCGCGAGCAGCCGGTCGATCTGGCCGTCACCGATCTGCGCCTCCCCGGCATGGACGGCCTCGCCTTCCTGCAGGCGGTGAAACGTGAGCAGCCCGCCCTGCCGGTGGTCGTCATGACCGCCCACGGCTCGGTCGAGACCGCCGTCGAGGCGATGAAGGCCGGCGCCGGCGACTACGTCCTCAAGCCCTTCCCGCTGGAGGAGCTGCGCCTGGTGATTGAGAAGGAGCTGGCCAACGCCGGCCTGCGCCGCCAGAACCAGTCGCTGCGCGAGGAGCTGCGCGAACGCTACGACTTCCCCAACATCGTCGGGCGCGGCCCGCGCATGCGCGAGGTGCTGGCGCTGGTGGCGCGCGTCGCCCCCTCCAACTCCACCGTGCTCATCCTGGGCGAAAGCGGCGTGGGCAAGGACCTGATCGCCCGCGCGCTGCACGAACATTCACGCCGCGCCCAGGGCCCTTTCGTCAAGATCAACAGCACCGCCATACCCGAGAGCCTGCTCGAGAGCGAGTTGTTCGGCTACGAAAAGGGCGCCTTCACCGGCGCGCTGCGCAGCAAGCCCGGCAAGTTCGAGCTCGCCGACCAGGGCACCCTGTTTCTCGACGAGATCGGCGACGTCCCCCTCCCCATCCAGGTCAAGCTGCTGCGCGTGCTGCAGGAGCGCAGCTTCGAGCGCCTCGGCGGCATGCGCACCCTGACCGTGGACGTGCGCCTGGTCGCCGCCACCAACCGCAATCTGCGCGCCGCCCTGGAGGAAGGCACCTTCCGCGAGGACTTGTACTACCGTCTCAACGTCGTCCCGATCGATTTGCCGCCGCTGCGCGCCCACAAGGAGGACATCCCCGCGCTGGCCGAACACTTCCTCGCCCGCTTCGCCGCCGCGCAGGGCAAGGCCATCGCCGCCCTGGCGCCGGAGGCGATGGCGCGCCTGCTCGCCTTCGACTGGCCCGGCAACGTGCGCGAGTTGGAGAACGTCATCGAGCGCGCGGTGACGCTCGGCGACGGCCCGCGCCTGGAGGCCGCCGACATCCACCTGGAGGTCGTGCCGCCCCCGCGCGCCGCCGCCGGCGACGCGCCCACCCTGCCGCCCGGCTGGACGCTGGAGGAGTTCGAGCAGGCCATCATTCGCGACGCCCTGCGCCGCGCCAACGGCAACAAAAGCCAGGCGGCACGCCTGCTCGGCCTGTCGCGCAACGCCCTGCGCTACCGCCTCGCCGCCATGGGCGAAGCCCCGGCCGAGGGCGAGGAACCCTGAGCGGCGCCTGGCCGAAAACCACCGCCGGCGGTGCAATTCGGCCGGTGAATCCTTCCCGCCGCAAATCCATCTCATTGATTAGGCAGGCCTTCCGGTTTGGCGGGAGGCTTGCAGCAGCACGGGTGGAGGTGGCATATGTCAGGAGCGGTAAAACGTGCGGTCAACCTGGCAGTCATCGCGGTCTTTGGCTTCGGATGGCTGGGCGCGATAGCGCAAAGCTCGAACACGCCGCCGGTCTCCGACGCCGTGGTGGCGCGCCTCAGCCTGATCAGCGGCAACGTCTCCACCCAGCGCGCCGACACCGCCGAGTGGCAGTCGGGCGCCATCAACACGCCGCTGGTC
>JAKAOE010000372.1 GCA_021823305.1 Acidobacteriota bacterium | reverse complement strand
CCGGCGTCCATCTGTATTACCATAGCGGTAACGAGGTTCTCGCGGTCCCGTATGCACCGATCCCTGGTTCGTCTCCTCGTGCTGGGCATGGCTTCCGGCGCCGGCCTGCTGCTTGCGCAAGGGGTGCAGCAGCGCGGCCCGGTCATCATCCCCAAGAAGACGCCCGCGCAGCCGGCGCCCGCCACCCCTCCGCCCGCCGCGCCCCCGCAACAGGCGGTGCAGAAGCCGCAGTTCAACTTCTCGGTGCAGGTGCCCGAGGTTCAGATCCCGGTCACGGTGGAGACGTCCAACGGCCAGTTCGTGCCCAACCTCACCATCCATCAGTTCCAGTTGTTCGAGGATGGCGTGGAGCAGAAATTGTCCAAGGTCACGGTCACCAACGACGCTCCCATGACCGTGGTCATGCTGGTCGAGTTCCGCAACACCTGGATGCCGTTCCTCTACAACATCCTCCAGGCGTCCTATGTCTTCACCTCCCAGCTCCAGCCCCAGGACTGGGTGGCGCTGGTCACCTATGACCTCAAGCCCACCGTCGTGGTGGACTTTACCCACAACAAGCAGGCGATCTACGCCGGCCTCAACTCCCTCACCTTCGCCAACTTCAGCGAAGCCGACCTGTTCGATTCCCTCGCCGACACCATTGACCGCATGAACGCGATCAAGGGCCACAAGACCCTGGTGCTCATCGGCACCGGCCTCAACACCTTCAGCCACATGAACTTCGACCAGTTGCGGAAGAAGCTCGAGGCCACCCGCAACATCACCATCTACAGCGTGAGCATGGGCTGGTCGCTGGAGGAGTGGCTCGACGAGAACGGCTATTCCGGCGCCGCGGAAATGGATCTGCTCCAGGCCGACAACGAGATGCGCTACATCGCCAGCATCACCGGCGGCCGCTACTACCAGCCGCGCTTCGAAGGCGCCTATCCCGACGTCTTCCGCAACATCGCCTCCGCCGTGCGCAGCCAGTACACCCTCTACTACGAGCCCACCGACAAGAAGCTCGACGGCACCGACCGCAAGATCAAGATTGACCTGGTCGCGCCCGACGGCAAGCGCCTCATTCTGGTCAACCAGAAGGGCAAAAAGCTCAAATACACGCTCAACTACCGCAAAACCTACACCGCCCGCCACATCGTGCAGTAGCTCTGGCCCGCCGCCGTCTGCGGCGCGCAAGCCCCGGTAGCGACCCGGCCTGGTGCTCTGCGGTCCTTCAAGGGCGGGGCCGGAGTGGGCTCTCGGGGCCCCGCTCCGGCCCCGCCCGTACATAGCAAGCGGGTGTCGTGGCGAAGCCACGACCGGCCCCGCGTTCAATCAAACGGGCCCCGCTCCGGCCCCGCCCGTACATAGCAAGCGGGTGTCGTGGCGAAGCCACGACCGGCCCCGCGTTCAATCAAAGACACTTCCGCAGTACGCCGATCACCTGCCCCTGGATCTGCACCCGCTCCGCCGCCACCCGGATCGGCGGCATGGCCGCGTTGGCCGGCTGCAGCCGCAGCATGCCGCCCTTCTCGTGGTAAATCCGCTTCAGCGTGGCTTCGTGTCCGTCCACCAGCGCCACCACGATCTGGCCGTCGTCGGCCTGGTCGCGCCGCTCCACCATCACGTAGTCGCCGTCGAGGATGTGGTCCTCGATCATGCTCTCGCCGCGCACCTCCAGCACGAACGTCGGCCGCCGCCGCGTGATGTCGGCGAGCGAGAACTCGTCGCGTCCCTCGATCGCCTCCACCGGACGCCCGGCGGCGATCCGCCCCAGCAGCGGCAGCGTCGCGCCGCCGCCCGCCGCCGCGGCCCGTGCCGCCGGCCGCCGCGCCGTCGCCGTCCGCCGCAGCTCGATCGAGCGGCTCTGGTTGAAGCCGCGCCGCAGGTAGCCCTTCTTCTCCAGCGTCGCCAGATGCGCGTGCACCGTCGCCAGCGACGACAGTTGCAGTCCGCTGGCGATCTCCTCGAAGCTCGGGCAGTACCCCTCCCGCTCCATGAACTCCTGCAAAAAGCTCAGCACTTCATGCTGCCGTTTCGTCAGCACCATGCGCGGCTCTCCCTTCGCCGCCCAGCATAGGCGAACAAAAGGCGAAAAAGCAAGTTGTAAGGTCGGCGCCCCGGCGCCGCCGGGACGCGTAGGCTTACCGCGAGATCGCGGCCCGCAGCGTGGGCCAGGCCGAGGCCCCGCGCCGCGGTTCGAAGTAGTGCTCGCGGTCGAGCTCGCGGTAGATCACCCCCGCCACCTGCGCCGCGCGCGGGCCGTACACCGCGCCGTCGCCGCGCAAAATCACCACCACCACCAACTGCGGATGGGTGATGCCGAGGTAGGAGGCGAACAGCCCGAAGCGCGTGCCGTCGCGGCTGCACGTGCCGGTCTTGCCCAGAATCTGTTCGTTGCTCAGCTTGGCCAGCCGCGCCGTGCCGTATTGCACCGCGCCCAGCATCCCGTCCTTCACCTCCGGCGTCAGCGCGGCGATGTCGAGATGGCGCTTGATGCGCGGCACGAAATCCCGCACCTGCGCCGGCGTGGTGGGATGCTGCAGCCAGTAGAGCGTGCCGCCGTTGGCGATCGCCGTCACGATCGCCGCCAGTTGCAGCGGCGAGATGTGCACGCCTTCGCCGAAGCTGCTCAGCTTGGCCACCCCGCCCGGCCCCGGCTCGTCCGGCACCACGCCCGGGTCTTCGCCCGGAATGTCCCAACCCGCCTTCTCGCCCAGCCCCATCTCGCGCTCGTAGCGCGTCACCGTGGCGAAGCCCATGCGGTCGCCCAGCGCCTCGAAGTAGGCGTTGATCGAGTACGCCAGCGCCGTGGTCAGGTTCACCGACCAGTGCGCCGCCACCCGGATGGGTGTGTTCTCGTTCACCACGTGGTGGTCCAGCGCCGCCAGTGCGATCGCCATCTTGGTGGTCGAGCACGGCTGGTACTGCGCCGAAAGCGCCAGCGCCTGGTTCACCATCGCCAGAATGCGGCCGTCGTTCGGGTCCACGATCACCGCCGTGCCGTTGAGGTCGCCCAGCGCGCGCACCGCCGCCGCCCGCACCTCCGGGTCCTCGCCGCCGGTGACGTCGTGATCGCCCAGTCCGTAGGCGATCGGGCGCGCCGTCCAGGTCTGCACATAACGGCGCACCACGTGGTGGACCACGCGCTTGCGCCGCGGCTTCCGCGCTTGCCCGATCAGCGGCAAGCTCAGGGCGCAGGCAATCGCG
>JAKAOE010000371.1 GCA_021823305.1 Acidobacteriota bacterium | reverse complement strand
GCAGCTCACGATGCGGCGGCAGGAACGCGTCCTCTCGATACGCGCCTTGCTGGAGAGCGCACTGCGGCGCGGCGAACTGCTGGCGGAGCGGCTCGACGGGAAAGGCGGCGCGCTGTCGCCGGCAGCGGCGCGGGACTTTTCGACGGTGGAGCTGCTCGGACCGGATGGCCGGGTGCAAAACCGCGTCGGGCAGCCGCTGATTCGTCCTCAACTCTCGCTGGCGCTCCCGGCCGGCACCCACGCCTCCCTGCTCTGGAACCGCGGCTACTATTTGCGCCAGATCCTGCCTACCTCTGCTCCGCGGATTGGCGCCGCCATCCTGGAGCAGCCGCTGCCGCTGGTCGCCAGCGTCGGCATCGCCAGTCCGGCCTGGGGCAAGAGCGGCGAAATTGCCATCTGCGGTAGGTCCTCGCCGCAACGGATGGCCTGCTTCCCCATTCGCCTCCATCCCAAGCCGTTTTATCTCGACTTCAGCATGTACGGCGCGCCATTGCCGATGTCGCGCGCGCTCAATGGCGATACGGGCGTAACCGAGGCGCTCGACTACCGCGGCCAACGCGTGCTGGCCGCTTATGCGCCCATCCCGGGCACCGGTCTTGGCTTGGTGGCCAAGATGGACACCGCCGAACTGTACGCGCCGATTCGCCGCCAGTTCCTGATCATGGTGCCGCTTCTGGCCATTTTGACCCTGGCGGGACTCGAGCTGTTGCGCTGGCAAATGCGGCCTTTGGTGCGCGAACTGGTCGAATCCCGCAACCAGGCGGTGGTCAGCGAAGCGCGTTTTCGCGCCGCCGCCGAAAGCGGATTGGACCCGTTCTTCATTTTCACAAGCGAGCGCGACCCCGCCACCACCCGCATCCTGGATTTCCACCTGGTCTACGCCAATCACGCCGGCGAGCGGCTCGCAGCCCTGGAGACCACGCGCTCCGTCCGCATCGGGCTGGAGCAGTTGCATGCGCTGGCGGTTCCGGGCGGCCTGCTCGACAAGTTCAGCCGCGTGGTGTCGAGCCGCCAACCGCTCGAGTTCGAGTTCCCCACGCCGCTGCGGAGCGCCGCCTTGGCGCCCCAGGAGGAAAGCGCGATGCGCTGGCTGCATCTGCAAGCGGCGCCGCTGGGCGATGGCGTGGCTGTGACCATGCGGGACATCAGCCAGCGCAAATGGGAGGAGGAACGCCTGCTGGCGATGGCGCAGACCGACCCGCTCACCGGCTTGGCCAATCGCTCCGCCTTTCGCAAGCGCCTCATGCACGCCATGGAGAGTTCGCGCCGCCTGCGCCGCCAGGGTCTTCTGGCTCTGCTCTACCTGGACATCGACCACTTCAAGGAGATCAACGACACGCTGGGGCACGACCAGGGCGACCGCCTCCTGGAGGTTTTCGCCGAACGGCTGCGCAGTTGCGTTCGCACCGTGGACACCGTGGCGCGGCCCGGCGGCGACGAGTTCACCATCCTGCTCGAAAATCTCGACAGCCCGGACGACGCCGAACGCGTGGTGCTTGCCATTTACACCTCGCTCCGCCGCAAAGTTCGCCTGAACTCGCAGGACTTCGAAATCGGCACCAGCATCGGCCTGGCTTTCTACCGCGGCGAGGAGATTTCGGCCGACGAGCTGATGCGGAGGGCGGATGCGGCGATGTACGCCGCCAAACGCGAGGGCCGCAACCGGTTTCGGATTTTTGCCGCATAACGCGCCATATAGCGCAGGCGAACCACCCGGCCGCACTGGGGCTGGTATCCTAGAAGAAGCATGCCGAAGCGTCACACGATCGCCGTACATCACCGGCACGCCAATCACGATGGTGTGGTGGAAACCATTACCGAGCAGGTGGACGCCGAAGAATTGGAGCGCGGCCTGCGCCGCGCGGACTGTCTGCTGGCCAATCCGCAGTGCCGGAACTGGGGCTGCCGCATCGAGTTGGACGGGCAAGTGATTGTCTACACGCTGGTTCGGGACAACAGCCCGCTGCCCGGTCCGGTGCGTTTCTGCAGCCAGGACGCGGTCGCGCTGGCGCGTGAGCGCAACGCCACGCTCAGTTTCGAAACCACCTGGAAGGTGAACCGCGGGCTGCAGGCGCCGGCGCGTCCCCCGACGCGCGTCCGCGCCATCAACAAGTAGTCGCTTCTAGGCGGCTTGCACCGGAAGGATCTGGCGCAGTGCGGCCATGAAGGCACGCATTTCCGCCGGCCGGCCGATGGTGACGCGCAGCCAGTTGGGCATGGACGGGAATTTGCGCCCGACCAGGACGTTGTGCTTGCGGAAGGCGGCGACCACCGGCTCGACGTCGGTCCCCAAATCGATCATCACAAAATTGCCCTGCGAGGGGATGTAGCGCCGGCCATCCTTGCGCAACTCCGCATACAGCCAGTCGCGGGAGGCGAACATGCGCCGGCGCTGGTCCGCGATATGCGCCTGATCGGCGAAACAGGCCAGCGCCGCCCGCAGCACTGACTGGTTGGCGTTCATCGGCAGCTTGTGCAGCTTGAGCGCGGCAATGCGCTCCGGCGACCCCAGGGCGTAGCCGAGCCGCATGCCGGCCAGGCCGTAGACCTTGGAGAAGGTCCGGGCCACGATCAAGTTGGGATACCGCGCCAGCCAGGGCACAACCGTGCCATAGCCGGGGTCGGCGACGAAATCGTAGTAAGCCTCGTCCACCAGCACCGCCACGCGGGCCGGCACACGATCCAGGAAGGCGCGCAGCTCCGTCAGGCTGACGGTCGTCCCCGTCGGGTTGTTCGGGTTGCAGACGTAGATCAGGCCGGTATTGGCGTTGACCGCCGCGGACATGGCGGGCAGATCGTGGCGAAAATCGGCGGTCTGCGGCACTTTGATGGGATCGGCCTGCATCACCTGGGCCAGCCGCAGCACCGTCTCGAAGGTCGGCTCGCTGGCGATGGCGCTCTGGCCGCCGGCCAGAAAGGCGCGGTCGCAGCAGCACAGCACCTCGGTGGAACCGCAGCCGAGCATGATCTGGCTCGGCGGCAGGTGGTAAAAGGCCGACAGCCGCTCGGTCATCCGGCGCTCGTTGTCGTCGGCGTAGCGGCAGGCGATGGCCTCCGCCGCGGTCATCGCGGCGCGCGCGGCGGGCGACGGCCCATAGGGGTTCTCGTTGAAGTCGAGCAGGACCATGCGCGCGGCGCTTTCGGGTGCGGCCGGCGGCAGCGCGCCGGCATAGGCGCGCGGCGGCAGCGGGGCAAGCGCCA
>JAKAOE010000370.1 GCA_021823305.1 Acidobacteriota bacterium | reverse complement strand
GCGCCGCGCTCTGGCGCCACGCCGAGCCGCTCGCCCGCTCCGCCGAAGCGCGCCAGATGGCGAAACTTTCCATCACGGAGCGCAAGCAATTGATCGCGCTTCTGCGAAAATTGGTGGATGTTTCCACGCTGGCTTCGCCCTGCCTGGCGCCTGTGCGCGCTCCTGCTTTGCACCGCCGCCGCATTGCGCGCTGATACGCTCGTCTTCACCAACGGCGATCAGCTCACCGGCACGCTCGTCCGCGCCGACCAGGCCGGCTGCATCTTCAGAAGCAGCATGGCCAGCGAGGTCACCGTCCCTTGGGCTCACATCCAGGAGCTGCGCACCACCGGTTCCTTCATCGTGGTCGAGGCCGGCGGCGCGCCCCATCTCGGCCAGTTGATGATCAGCGGCGGCCTGGTCGAAATCAGCTCGCCCCACGCGCCCGCGCCCCAATTCGTGCCCGACTCCCAGGTGCGCATGATCGTGGACCCGGAAACCTACCGCAAGGCGGTCACCGCCAGGCCCGCCTTCTGGCAGGGCTGGAAGGGCCTAGCCAGCGGCGGCTTCAGCCAGATCAGCGCCACGCAAAGCTCCAACAGCTACAACGCCCAGGTCGATCTCCGCCGACCCGTCCCCTCGCTCCCCTGGCTGCCGCCCAAATCCGCCACCCTCTTTCACCTCAACTCCACCTACGGCCGCCTCTCGCAACCCTCCAAGCCCACCGTCGTCACCAGCATCTATTCCACTTCGCTCGAACAGGACGAGTACGTCGGCAAAAAGCTGTTCCTGTTCGGCAACGGCGAGCTCGACCATAACTACGCCCAAGGCCTCCAACTGCAGCAGGCCTACGGCGGCGGCGTCGGCTGGAAGCTCATCGCCTCCGCGCCCACCGAACTCTCCGTCCGCGCCGACCTCCACTGGACGCGCCAGCGTTTCCTCTCCTCCCTCGTCTCCAGCTTCCTCGCCTCCAGTCTGAGCGAATCCTTGCGCCAGGACTACGGCCGCATCGTCTGGACCGAAAACGTCAGCCTCACCCCCTCCCTCACCAAGGGCCTCGCCTACCAGATGGCCGGCATCAGCTCCTGGGCGGTGCCGGTCTACCGGAATTTCAGCGTCAACTTCACCGTCGTGGACAGCTACCTCAACAACCCCCAGCCCGGCTTCCTCCGCAACTCGCTGCAATACTCCACCGGCATCCAGTACTCGCTCCCCTGATCCCGCCGCAAAGCTGGAACTTTTCGCCGCGGACGCGGTATAAGCCGTTATGGGCGTCCTGCTCCAGGATCTGCGCTACGGCCTGCGCCGCCTCCTCCGCGCCCCCGGCTTCACCCTCGCCGCCGCGCTCACGCTCGCGCTCGGCATCGGCGCCAACACCGCCATCTTCAGCCTTGCCGCCCCCATCCTGCTCGAGCCGTTGCCGTTTCCCCATCCCGGCCGCCTGGTCGAGATCCTGCACACCTATCACGGCCAGCCGCAAAACGGCCTCGACGGCGAAGAGGCGCTCTATCTGACCCGCCACCAGAGCGTCTTCTCCGCCGCCGCCGTGGTGGACATGTTCAACCAGCCCAACCTGAGCGGCGCCGGCGCCGCCCGCCAGGTCTCCGGCGATCGCGTCACCCACGGCTTCTTCTCCGTCTGGGGCGTCGCCCCCACCCTCGGCCGCGACTTCACTCCCGCCGACGACGCCCCCGGCGCAGCCCCCACCGTAATCTTGAGCAACGGCCTCTGGCATGCCCAATTCGCCGCCGACCCCGCCGTTCTCGGCCGCACCCTCCGCCTCAACGACCATCCCTTCACCGTCATCGGCGTCATGCCCGCCGGCTTTCTGACGCTGGAGCAGAACCCATTTCATCCCGCCCCGGTGGATCTCTGGACCGACATGCAGCCCACCGCGGCCTCGCTCGCCCCCCTCGGTCCCAACCTCGACGTCATCGCCCGCCTCCGCCCCGGCGTCACCCTCGCCCAAGCCCAGGCCGCGCTCAACCTCGAAGAAGCTGCCTTCCATCGCCTGCATCCCACCGTCGCCGCGCACATGGCCTGGGGCGTGCGCGGCTACCAGGCCATGCTCGCCTCGCAGAGCCGCCAACCGTTGCTGCTGTTGCTCGGCGCCGTCGGCCTGGTCCTGCTGCTCGCCTGCGCCAATTTGGCCAACCTGTTGCTCGCCCGCGCCTCCGGCCGCCGCCGCGAAATGGCCATCCGCACCGCCATCGGCGCCGGCCGCTGGCGCCTCGCGCGCCAGCTCCTCACCGAAAGCCTGCTGCTCGCCTCGCTCGGCGCCGCGCTCGGCTGGCTGCTCGCCTGGTGGTCGCTGCCGCTGCTCGCCGGCTTCGCCCCCGCCGATCTCGGCACCCCGCTCGCCCCCCGCCTCGATCTCGCCGCCCTCGGCTTCACCCTCGCGCTCGCCGTCGCCGCCGGCGTCCTCTTCGGCCTCGCGCCCGCGCTCCAGGCCGGCCGCCTCAAGCTGCAATCCGATCTCAAGGACAGCGCCGAGGCCGGCGGTGGACGCGCCGCCCGCCGCGCCCGCTCCGCCCTCGTCGTCGCCGAAGTCGCCGTCGCTTTCGTCCTGCTCGCCGGCGCCGGCCTGCTCGCCCTCAGCCTGCTGTCGTTGCACGAGGTCAACCCCGGCTTCGCCATCCGCGGCGTGCTCACCGTCCAGACTTCGCTCAGCGGCCCGCGCGTCGCCAACGACGCCTCGACCACGCGCTACACCCAAGCCATCGTCGCCGGCCTCGAGCGCCTGCCCGGCGTCGCCGCCGCGGCTTCCATCACCGGCGTGCCGCTGCAGCGCGCCATGAACTATCCGCTCGTCATCCCCGGCCACGCCGAGGACCGCTTCAGCGGCGCGGTCGAGTGGCGCGCCATCAGCCCCGATTTCTTCCGCGCCCTCGGCATCCCCATCCTCCAGGGCCGCGCCTTCTCCTCCGCCGACACCGCCGCGAGCGCCAAAGTCGCCATCATCAGCCGCGTCTTCGCCAACCATTACTGGCCCGGCGGCCGCGCCCTGGGCCAACAGATCGGCGTCCCCGATCCGTCCGACATGAAGCTGCCGCCGATCCTGTTCCGCGTCGTCGGCGTCGCCGCCGACGTGCACGAGAACGGCGTGGACCAGCCCCCGCCGTTCACCTTCTACGTCCCCCAGGCGCAAGCCTCCGACGGCATCAACGCGCTCGTGAATCACTGGTTCGCCATGGGATTCGTCATCCCAAGACGCGGCGGAGCGC
>JAKAOE010000369.1 GCA_021823305.1 Acidobacteriota bacterium | reverse complement strand
CATCTCCGGCGGCGCGTCGGCCTCGATCTCGCGCCGCACCACCGCCCCCTTGCGCCGGTTGACCACCTCGGCGCTGACCATCTCCATCACGCTGCGCGCCTCTTCCTCGTTGAGGTAGAGGTTGCTGTTGCGGGTGGCGCGGAAGGTGGCCTGGCCGAGCACCTCGTAGGCGCGGAACAGGCCGGCGGCGTGGGCCTGCACCAGCTCGGCCAGCGGCAGGAACCACTCCTCGCCCGGCGGCGCCGGCACCGCGACCCAGCGCGGCACCGAGCGCGGGAGCATGAGCACGCCCAGATGCCGGCGGCGCCGGCGGCGGAGCAGCACCGCCAGGCACAGCCCCTTGTTGGCGGGGCGGGGGAACGGATGCGCCGGGTCCACCACCACCGGCGCCAGCAGCGGATCCACCTCGTCTTGAAAGTACTTGGCCAGCGGCGGCCGCGCCGCGGCGTCCACCTCGGCCCAGGTCAGGATGCGGATGCCCTCGGCCGCGAGCGCGGGCCGCAGCTCCTGGCGCCAGCAGCGATGCTGGGCGTCGGCGAGCGCATGGCTGGCGGGCTGGATGCGCTCCAGCTCCTGGCGCGGGCTGAGGCCGGCCAGGTCGGGTTCGAGGTCGCCGTCCTCCACGCGCTGCAGCAGTTGCGCGACCTGGATTTCGAAGAACTCGTCCAGCTGGGCGCCGGCCAGGCCAAGGAACTTCACCCGTTCCAGCAGCGGATGCGCCGGGTTGCGCGCCTGCGCGAACACACGCTCGATCCACGCCAGACGCGAGGCCTGCGGGTTGAGGTACACCGATGGCGGGCTGGATGGGCCGCGTCCCGTTTCCTGGCGCAAACCAACATTTTACGCCCGCCACGCCGGGCCGAAATGACACTTGGGTTACAGGCGCGGCGCACCGCCGGAAGCTTACATGCGGGAGTTGAGCAGAATGCGGGCGAGCGTGGGGTGCTCGACCAGCGTGGCGGTGAACAGCGCGCCCAGGGTGGCGGCGGCGTCGCGCACCTCGCGCAGCCGGCTCTCGGATCCGCCGGCGACGGCCGCCTTGAGCTCGCCGAGTTCGATCCGCTCCAGCTCGCGCGGTGTCAGCGCGTCCAGTTCGCGGCGCAGATAGTCGGTCATCGCGCCGAACTCGTCCTGGTCGAACCAGACGCCGTGGCAGCGCGGGCACCAGTCCAGCATGAGCGAGGATTTGCCCAGAATAGCGCCCACCATCCGGGTGTCGGGATCGCGCGGGCAATCGCGCCGGGTGGCGACGGCGCTGGCGCGCTCGAGCTGGTTGATCTCCCCGTTCATCCAGCGCAGGCGGACGTCGTCGCCGGCGCTCTTGAAGCGCCGCAGCTCGTCCAGGCTGAGGAACATGCCCTTGCACGCCGGGCAGCCAAGGAAGGGCATGCCGAAGGCGCGGTAGTGGGCGAGTTGCTTGCCGCAGGCGGGGCAGGCGGCGTCCGCCGCGCCTGCGCGCGCCGCGCCGGGAAGGGGCGGCGCCTCGCGCGGCGTCTCCACCTCGCCGCTTCTGCGCTGCACCCGCTGGTACCAGTAAGGCACGTGCACGTTATGGACGAAATCGGCGAAGCCGCGGCCGCTCACCGGCATGTCGCGCTCCAACTCCTGATCCAGGGCGTCGAGCTGGCCGCCGTCCAGCCAGAAGCCGCCGCAGTTACGGCAGCGGCGCAGCACGATATCGGTGGCGTCGAGAAAGTGCACGCGGTAGAGGTGGGCGTTGTCGCAGCGCGGACAGGGCTTCGGGTCGGGTTCGGGCTCGGCGAGCGGCTCGTACGACGAGGCTTCGACGCTGCCGGCGACGCGGAAGGCCATCCGATCGAGTTCGCCCGCGTCCAGCCAGAGCGCGCCGCACCGTTCGCACATGTCGTAGGTGACTTGCTCGCGCGCGGTGCTGACCCGGTTGTTGGTCATCTCCGCTCCGCAGTTCAGGCAGTGCATGGCTGTGTTCTCCCGCGCGACACCGGCAGTATAGCCCGGCGCGCGCACCCCGCAGGGGCCGGCGGCTCAGCGCGGGCGGTAGAAGGTGAGGTAGGGATCGCCGTAGAAGATGTAGGCCAGGGCGGTGGGATTGCCGGTGGCCCGGTAGATGTCGCGGCGGGTCTGGGCGAGAATCTCGCCGATGTCGGCGCCCTGGGCGAGGTGCTGCTCCAGCAAGGTGTAGAAGCGGCGGCTGAAGCGCGCCGCCATGGTGTCGTTGACCGCCCAGAGCGCGCCGATGAAGCCGCTGGCGCCGTCGCGCAGCAGCTCCGGCGCCCAGCCGTCCACGAACCCGGGCGCGGAAGAGGCTTGGCCCACTTCGCAGGCGTTGAAGAAGACCAGCGGATGGGCGGCGGGCGCGCGCAGCGGCTCGAGCCCGCGCAGCGTCATCAGGTCGAGCACGCCGCCGCGCAGCAGAATGCCGTATTGCGTGGCGCCGCCGGACTCGGCGATGCCGCCATGGCCGGCGAAGTGGATGATGCCCTGCGGCGGCGCGGCGAGCAGGCGGCGCACCGACGCCAGGTTGGCGGGCGCGATGCGCCGCGCGCCCATTGCCTGGAGGGCGGCGAGTTCGCTGCGCTGGCCGGGCAGGGAAGCGGAATAGTCGGGGGCGAGCACGTCCACCCTGTCCAGCGTTTCGCGTTGCGGCGGCTGCAGCATCTCGCCCGGCGCCTGCGACAGATCGACGCGCGCCACGTCAAAGTCGAGGCCGAGGAAGTTGAGCTCCTTGCCCCCGCCCGGCTGCATCGGGCGCATCAGCTCCCAGGGGAGGGTGGGGTCGTCGGTCACGATCTCGATCGTGCGGAAGCGGCTGCCGAGCGCGCGCTCCAGCGTCCAGAAGGCCCGCTTGAACGGCGCCGGGGCGTAGGTGCGGTAGAGCTGGCGGCCGAAGCCGTCGAGAAAAGCCGCGTTGGCCTGCGACTCCGGGGCGGCCGGGGCGCCGAAGGAGCGGTTGGAGCGTGAAGCGAGCAGGGCATACTGCGCCTGCAGCCAGGTGCGCAGCCCGCGCGGTTGGGGCGCCTGGAACTCCTGGGGTGCGGTCAGCACCGAGCCTACGATCAGCGTCAGGCCGTTGCCGGCGCTGTTTTTCATCACGTAAAGCGTGAGGTCGGCGCGGCGCTGGGTGAAGTCGAGCGCCACCGGCTGCGGCGCGGGCGCCGGCGCCGCCGCGGGCGAAGCCGCCGCCGCCGCCGTGGCCGCGCCCGGTGCGGCGACCGTGACGTCGCGTTCGATGCGCGC
>JAKAOE010000001.1 GCA_021823305.1 Acidobacteriota bacterium | reverse complement strand
CCCCATGGTGGCGAGAATCTCTTTGATCTCGTTGAGGGATTTGCGGCCGAAGTTCTTGGTCTTGAGCATTTCGTTCTCGCTCTTCTGGATCAGCTCGCCAATGGTCTGGATATTGGCGTTCTTGAGGCAGTTGTAGGAGCGGACGGAGAGCTCAAGCTCCTCGACCGAGCGGTTGAGGTTTTCGTTGCGCAGCTGGAGCTGGCGGCTTTCGATGAACTCGCCGCCTTCGGGGATCTCCTCGAAGTTGACGAAGATGCTCATGTGATCCTTGAGCAGCTTGGCGGCCAGGCCGACGGCGTCGGTGGGGCTGACGGCGCCGTTGGTCCAGACCTCCATGACCAGGCGGTCGTAGTCGGTGGTCTGGCCGAGGCGGGCGGCGTCCACGCTGTAGTTGACCTTGCGCACCGGGGAGTGGACGCTATCCACGGGGATGAAGCCGACGGCGAGGTCCTCGTCGTAGTTGCGGTCGGCGGAGACGTAGCCGCGGCCGATCTTGAGGCGGAGGTCCATGTCGAGCGCGCCGCCCTCGCTGACGGTGGCGATGTGGATGTCCTTGTCGAGCACCTCGACGTCGCCGTCGGTTTCGAGCATGCCGCTGGTGATGGGGCCGGGGCGATCCACCTTGAGGTAGATGTGCTTGGGGCCGTCCACGCTCATGCGGAAGGGGATCTGCTTGAGGTTGAGGATGATGTCGGTGGCGTCCTCGACCACGCCGGGGATGGATTGGAACTCGTGCAGCACGCCCTCGATGCGCACCGCGGTGATGGCGCCGCCCTCGATGGAGGAGAGCAGGACGCGGCGCAAGGCGTTGCCAATGGTGTTGCCGAAACCACGCTCGAACGGCTGGGCGGTGAACTTGCCGTAGCGGTCGGTGAGGGTTTCGGAGTCGACGGCCAGGCGCTTGGGTTTCTGGAAGCCTTTCCAAAGCATGGTGGGTTTCTCCTCGGCGGACAGGGCGATCGGCATGGGGGGCACCTGAGTTATTTGCTGTAGAGCTCGACGATCATCTGTTCCTGCAGCGGCAGGCTGAGGTCGGCGCGCTGCGGCAGGCTGAGGATGCGGCCCTGGAGTAGGGCGCGATCCAGTTCGAGCCAGGGGACGAGGGTGGCGTGGCCCTGGAACTCGGCGGCGGCGGCGATGGGGGCGAGCTGGCGGCTGGCTTCGCGCACCGCCACCAGGTCGCCGACCTTGAGCTGGAAACTGGGGATGTTGACCTTGCGGCCGTTGACCCGGATGTGGCCGTGGCGGACGAGCTGGCGGGCCTGGGCGCGGGAGGCGGCGAAGCCGAGGCGGTGGGCGACGGTGTCGAGGCGGAGCTCGAGCTGGCGCAGCAGCAGCTCGCCGGTGACGCCGGTCTGGCGGCTGGCGCGGGCGAAGTAGCCGCGGAACTGGCGCTCGAGCACGCCGTAGATGCGGCGCGCCTTCTGCTTTTCGCGCAACTGCAGGCCGTAGCCGGCGATCTTGGGGCGGCGGGCGGCGCCATGCTGGCCGGGCGGGGTGTTGCGCTTTTCGACCGAGCACTTGGGGCTGAAGCAACGCTCGCCTTTGAGGAACAGCTTCATGCCCTCGCGGCGGCAAAGACGGCAAACGGGACCAGTGTATCGAGCCATGAGGTTCTCGCTCAGACGCGGCGGCGCTTGGCGGGGCGGCAGCCGTTGTGGGGAATGGGGGTGACGTCCTTGATGGACCGGACTTCCAGGCCGGCGGTGGCCAGGGAGCGGATGGCGGTTTCGCGGCCGGAGCCGGGGCCGGTGACGCGGACGTCGACGGCGCGCATGCCCTGGTCGCGGGCGCCGGAGGCGGCGCGCAAGGCGGCCTGGCCGGCGGCGAAGGGCGTACCCTTGCGCGAGCCGCGGAAGCCGAGCGAGCCGGCGCTGGACCAGGAGAGGACGCGGCCGTCGGGGCCGGCGATGGTGACCAGGGTGTTGTTGAAGGTGGCCTGGATGTGGGCCACGCCCAGGGGCACGTTCTTCTTCTCGCGCTTCTTGAAGGACTTCTTCTTGGCGGGCTTGCCGGCCGGCTTGGCGGGGGCGGCGGCGGCCGCTTTGGAGGTTGCTTTAGCCATGAGTGAGAGCTTTCCCGGGGATTAGGTCTTGGCGGAGGCCTTTTTCTTGTTGGCGACGGTGCCGCGGCGCGGCCCCTTGCGGGTGCGCGCGTTGGTGTGCGTGCGCTGGCCGCGGGTGGGCAGGCTGCGGCGGTGGCGGAGACCGCGGTAGGAGCCGATCTCGATCAGGCGCTTGACGTTCATGGCGATCGTCTTGCGCAGATCGCCCTCGACGCTGCCCTCGGCCTCGATCACCTGGCGGATATGGTTGACTTCTTCCTCGCTGAGCTCGTCGATCTGGCGGCCGGGCGCGATGCCGGCCTGGGCGAGGATATTGAGGGCGCGGGCGCGACCGATGCCATAGATGTAGGTAAGGGCGATTTCCGCGTGTTTATGACGGGGGAGATCCACACCGGCGATGCGTGCCATGGGTTACCTCGCGATCAGCCTTGGCGCTGCTTGTGCTTGGGATTTTCGCAGAGGACGCGGACAACGCCCTTGCGGTGGACGATGGTGCATTTGTCGCAAATTTTCTTGACCGAGGCGCGGACTTTCATGGGCGGCTCCTGCTCACTTATAACGGTAGACGATGCGGC
This sequence comes from Acidobacteriota bacterium, assembly GCA_021823305.1. GTDB lineage: Bacteria > Acidobacteriota > Terriglobia > Terriglobales > SCQP01 > SCQP01. The sequence continues at coordinate 12,517 of JAKAOE010000001.1, read as the reverse complement.
CGCGGGTGAGGTCGTAGGGAGAAAGCTCGACGGCGACGCGGTCTCCGGGGAGGATGCGGATGTAGTTCTTGCGGATCTTGCCGCTGATGTGAACCAGGACCTGGTGCTTACTTTCCAGCTCCACCCGGAACATGCCATTGGGCAGGGGTTCGACCACCGTGCCCATCATTTCAATCGCGTCTTCTTTGCTCATTCTCCTCGCTGGCGGCGCGCTAGGGGCGGGTCAGGACCCAGGGCCCCTCGGCGGTGACCGCAACCGTATGCTCGAAGTGGGCGGAGGCGGCGCCGTCGCTGGTCACCGCGGTCCACCCATCGGGCAGAACATGGACGCCGGGGGCGCCCTGATTGAGCATGGGCTCGATGGCGAGCACCATGCCGGCCCGCAGCTTGGGGCCGGTACCCGCGGCGCCGTAGTTGGGCACCTGCGGGTCCTCGTGAAGATGGGTCCCGATACCGTGACCCACGAACTCGCGCACCACGCTGAAGCCGGCCTGTTCGGCGCGATCCTGCACCGCCCGGGAGATGTCTCCCAAGTGGGCGCCGACCCGAGCCTGGGCGATGGCGTCGGCCAGCGCCTGCTCGGTGACTTCGACCAGCTTGCGGACGGGAGCCGGGACCTGCTCCGGCGTACCCACCATCACGGTCACCGCATGGTCGGCGTAGTAGCCGTCCACGACGACGCCGCAATCGAGCGAGACGATCTCGCCCGCGCGCAACACCCGCTTGCGGCTGGGGATGCCGTGAATCACCTGCTCATTCACCGACACGCACAACACACAAGGGAACCCGCGATAGCCGCGAAATGCGGACGTCGCGTGGAGCTCGCGGATGGCCGCATCGGCGACCTCCTCCAGCTCCCACGTGGTCACGCCGGGGCGCACCGCAGCGGCGGCCCGACGCAGCACCTCGTGCACCACCAGCCCGGAGCGGCGCATCTTCTGCAACTCCTCAGGCGAACGGCGGGCGATCATGCGGCCCCCGCCGGCGGCGGCTCCAGCGCCGCCTGTTCGATGGCGGCGAAGAGTCTTTCAGTCACACGGTCCACGGCTTCGGCGCCGCTCAATTCCAGCAGGCTGCCGCGGCCACGAAAAAATTCCACCAAGGGCAGGGTTTGCTGCTCGTAGGCGCTGAGGCGCTCGCGAATGACGGCGGGGTCGTCGTCCTTGCGCTGCACCAGCGGCGACTGATCGAGATCGCAGACGCCCGCTTGGCGGGGAGGCTGGGTGAAATCATTGTAGATACGGCCACACGTCGGACAGCTCCGCCGGCCCAGCAGACGGCGGTAGAGGTCATTATAGCCCACCGTCAGGTAAATCACAATCACGCGGACGGCGGTCCGGGGGCCGCTTTCCAGAAAATCCATGAGCCAGACGGCCTGCGGGAGGGTGCGGGGAAACCCGTCCAGGATGTAGCCGCCACGGCAGTCGTCGCGGTCGAGGCGCTCGACCACCACCTGGCAGACCACGTCATCGGAGATGAGGTTGCCCTGGCGCATGTCGTTCCAGACACGTTTGCCGAGCTCGGACTCGGAGTGGGCCATCTCGCGGAAGATGTCGCCGGTGGAGAGATGGGGGATGCGATAGCGCTGGGCCAGACGTTTGGCCTGGGTGCCTTTGCCGGCGCCGGGTACGCCTAGCAGCAGGATGGGGGGGAGCAACCGCGGGGACGGCGCGGATTGAGCCTGGTTCATGATCTGGGGGTCATGCCCAGTAGGAGCGCCGGCCACGGATGCGGGCGGAGCGGGCGGTAAAGCCTTCGTAGTGGCGCATGATGAGCTGCGCCTCGACCTGCTGCACGGTGTCCATGGCCACGCCGACGACGATCAGCAGCGAGGTGCCACCGAAGTAGAAGGTCACGCCCAACCCGTTGAGGAACCAAGTCGGTGCGTTGGCGAACCAATCGCCGAGGAAGCCGGGAAGGTGCTGGAACTGGGTGCCGGCGATGAGGAACTGGGGCACCAGGGAGACGATGACGAGGTAGAGGGCGCCGACCAGGGTGACGCGGGTGAGGATGGTGTTGATGTACTCGGCGGTGTGCTTGCCGGGACGGATGCCGGGGATGAAGCCGCCGTACTTGCGCATGTTATCGGCGACCTCGACCGGATTGAAGATGATGGAGACGTAAAAGTAGGCGAAGAAGATGATGCCGAGGACGTAGACCAGCGTGTAGAGCGGGCGGCCGTAGCCCATGGCGGCGAACATGGGCCCGAACACCTTGCTGTTGGCGATGGCCGGGATCATGGACAGCGTGCCCGGGAAGGTGAGAATGGAGGCGGCGAAGATGACCGGCATGACGCCGCCGCTGTTGACGCGGATGGGGAGGTGGGTGGACTGGCCGCCCATGAGCTTGCGGCCGACGACGCGCTTGGCGTACTGCACCGGGATGCGGCGCTCGCTGCGCTCGACGAAGACGATGAAGGCGACCACGGCGAGCATGAGGGCCAGCAGGAGGAGGGTGCCGGGAACGGTGAGGGCGCCCCAGTAGCTGGTCTGGATCTTGCCCCAGAGGTCGTTGATGGCGTTGGGCAGGCCGACGACGATGCCGGCGAAGATGATGAGCGACATGCCGTTGCCGACGCCGCGATCGGTGATCTGTTCCCCCAGCCACATGACGAAGGCGGAGCCGGTGGTGAGGGTGAGCACCGTCATGAGGATGAAGCCGAGGCCGGGGTGGAGGACGAAGCCGGCGCCGTTATAGGAGTTCTTCTGCAGGGTGAAGGCGATACCGAGCGACTGGAAGATGGAGAGGACGATGGTGAGGTAGCGGGTGTACTGGGTGATCTTGCGGCGGCCGAGCTCGCCTTCCTTCTGCAGTTTTTCCAGGTAGGGCCAGACCACCGTCATCAGCTCGAGGATGATGGCGGCGGTGATGTAGGGCATGATGCCCAGGGCGAAGATGGTCATGCGGCTGAAGTTGCCGCCGCTGAAGATGTTGATGTAGCCGAGCACGGTGCCGGCGTTCTGGGTGAAGAACTGGGCGAGCAGGTCGGTGTTGATGCCGGGGGTGGGGATGTGCGAGCCGATGCGGTACACGAACATGATGAAGAACGTGAACAGCACCCGCTTGCGCAGGTCGGCGACCTTGAAGATATTGGTAAAGGAATCGAGAGGCATAGCAGCGGCCGTGCAGGCTCAGGTTACAGACTCAGGCGAGCACCTCGGCTTTGCCGCCGGCGGCCTCGATCTTGGCCTTGGCGGAGGCGGTAAAGGCGTGGGCGGCGACATGCAGCGGAGCGGACAACTCGCCCCGCCCTAGAATTTTAACCCCGTCGTAGAGGTGGCGGATGAGGCGGCGCTCGAGCAGGAGCTGAGGGGAGACGGCAGGCACGCCGAGGGAGGCGAGCTGGTCGAGGTTGAGGCAGGCGAAGCGCTTCTTGAAGATATTGGTGAAGCCGCGCTTGGGGAGGCGGCGATGGAGCGGCATCTGACCGCCCTCAAAGCCGCGCAGCAGGCGGTGGCCGGAGCGGGAGCGCTGGCCCTTGTGGCCGCGGGTGGCGGTTTTGCCGTGGCCGGAACCCATGCCGCGGCCGACGCGCTTGCGGGGATGGGTGGCGCCCTTGGGTTTACGGATGTGGCTGAGGTTCATGCGCGGGACTTCGCTTTCTGGGCTTTCGCAGCCGGGGCGGCGGGGGCGGCGTCGAGGATGCGGACGAGGTGGGGGACTTTGGCCACCATGCCGCGGAAGCCGGGATTATCGGGGCGGACCACGACCTGCTGCAGTTTGGTGAAGCCGAGGCCGCGGATGATGGCCTTCTGCCGCCAGGAGCGGCCGATGGCGCTGCGGTAGTACTGAAGGCGAAGCGTGGCAGGCATGGGATCAGAGCTCCTCGGCGGGCTTGCCGCGCAACAGGGCGACCTGCTGTTTGTCGCGCAGCTGAGCCAAGGCGGCGAAGGTGGCCTTGATGACGTTGTGGGGGTTGGTGGTGCCGATGCTCTTGGTGAGGACGTTGGCGACGCCGACCGACTCCATCACGGCGCGCACGGCGCCGCCGGCGATGACGCCGGTGCCGGCGGGGGCGGGCTTGAGCAGGACGCGGCCGCTGCCGTAGCAGCCCAGCACGGCGTGGGGGATGGTGGTCTCGCGGCGGTGGACCTGGACCAGGTTTTTCTTGGCGGCTTCGATGCCCTTGCGGATGGCGCTGGGCACTTCCTTGCTCTTGCCGCTGCCGTAGCCGACCACGCCCGCGCCGGGATCGCCGACCACGACGAGGGCGGCGAAGGAGAGGTTTTTGCCGCCCTTGACCACCTTGGTGACGCGGTTGATGGCGACCACCTGGTCCTTGAGCTGGTACTGATCGGGGTTGAGGCGAATCTTGATGGCGGGCATCTGTTGTCCTCTAGAACTGGAGCCCGGCGGCGCGGGCGGCTTCGGCAAGCGCCTGGACGCGGCCGTGGTAGGGATAGCCGGCGCGGTCGAAGACGACGGCGGCGACGCCCTGGGTGCGGGCGCGCTCGGCGATGGCCTGGCCGACGGCCTTGGCGGCGGCGAGGTTGCCGCCGGGCTTGAGGGCGAGGGTCTGGGTGGAGCAGGCGGCGAGGGTGCGGCCGGCGGTGTCGTCGATCAACTGGGCGTAGATGTGGTTCAAGGAACGGAACACGGCCAGGCGCGGGCGCTGGGCGGTGCCGTGAAAGGCGCGGCGGGCGCGGTGCTGGCGGCGCAGGCGGCGGGCGTTCTTGGAAGTTTGATCAATCATGGCCAGAATCCTGGGCTTACTTGGCGCCGGTCTTGCCTTCCTTCTTCTTGAGGCGCTCGCCGGTGTAGCGCACGCCCTTGTTCTTGTAGGGATCGGGCGGGCGCAGGGCGCGGAGTTCGGCGGCGACCTGGCCGACGCGCTGGCGGTCGGAGCCGGTGATGGTGAGGTGGGTGAGCTTGGCGTCCACGGCGATTTCGACGCCGGGGGGAACGCGGTACTCGATCAGGTGGCTGTAGCCCAGGCTGAGGACGAGAATGGACTTGCCCTTCATCTCGGCGCGATAGCCGACGCCGACGATGTCGAGGTCCTTCTGGAAGCCCTGGGCGACGCCCTGGACGGCGTTGGCGACCAGGCTGCGGGCGAGGCCGTGGAGCGCGGCGAAGCTGTCGTCACGGCGCTGGGCGCGCAACTCGTTGGGCTGCGCCTGCAGCGAAATGCCGGCGGGCAGGGTGAGGGTGAGGCTGCCCTTGGGGCCCTTGACCTCGACCTGGGGGCCGGTGACGGCGACCTTGACGCCGGCGGGAACGGAGATGGGTTTGGAACCGACGCGCGACATAGGATTACCAGACCTCGCACAGGAGCTCGCCGCCGACGCCCAGCTTGCGGGCGTCGCGGCCGGTCATGACCCCGCGCGGGGTGGACACGATGGAGATGCCCAAGCCGCCGAGGACGGGACGGATCTGATGGCGGCCGACGTAGACGCGGCAGCCGGGCTGGGAGACGCGGCGCAAGTTGCTGATCACGGGCTGGTCGTTGGGGCCGTACTTGAGCTGCACCTTGAGGGTGAGGCGGCCGTTCTCGTCATTGAGCTTGTAGCCGCCGACGTAGCCCTCGTTCTCGAGGATCTTGACGATCTCGAGCTTGAGCTTGGAGGAAGGCACATCCACCTTGACGTGGTGCGCGCGGACCGCATTGCGGATGCGGCTGAGGAGGTCGGCGACGGGATCGGTGAGGCTCATCGAATCACTCCTGGGTTACCAGCTCGCCTTGGTGACGCCGGCGATTTCGCCCAGCAGGGCGTGGGCGCGGAAGCAGAGGCGGCAGAGGCCGAACTTGCGCAGGTAGGCGCGGGGGCGGCCGCAGAGGGCGCAGCGGTTGCGATGGCGGATGGCGTACTTGGGCTTGCGGACGGTCTTGGCGATCTTGGCGGTGGTGGCCATGGAACTCCTCTCAGGCGGCGCGGAAGGGCATGCCGAGGTGCTTGAGCAGGGCGCGGGCGTGCTCGTCGCTGCGGGCGGTGGTGACCAGGGTGACGTTCATGCCGCGCGGGCGCTCCACCTTGGCGTAATCGATTTCGGGAAAGATGATCTGGTCGCGCAAACCGAGGGTGTAGTTGCCGCGGCCGTCGAAGCTCTGCGGGGAGACGCCGCGGAAGTCGCGCACGCGGGGCAGGACGACGTTGAGCAGGCGGTCGACGAACTCGTACATGCGGTCGCCGCGCAGGGTGACGCAGACGCCGATGGGCATGTTCTCGCGCACCTTGAAGGCGGCGATGCTCTTGCGCGCCTTGGTGACCACCGGCTTCTGGCCGCAGATGGCGGCGAGTTCGGCGACGGCGGCGTCCATGAGCTTGGCGTTTTGGGTGGCGTCGCCGACGCCCATGTTGACCACGACCTTGTGCAGCTTGGGCACGGCCATGCGGTTGGCGAGGCCGAACTCCTTCATCAGGGCGGGGGCGATGTCTTTCTGGTAGCGTTCGTGGAGACGGGCGGGCATAACGTTCCTCTTACTTCTTGTCGAAGACGCGGCCGCACTTCTTGCAGGCGCGCTGGCGGCCGGCGCCGGCCTCGGCGGCGGCGGCGACGCGCTTGACCTTGACCGGGCCGCACTCGGGGCAGACGATCATCACGTTGGCGACCGGGATGGGGGCCTCGTGCTCGGCGATGCCGCCCTTGATCTGCTGGTTGGGATTGGGGCGGGTATGGCGCTTGACCATCATCACGCGCTCCACCAGGATGCGGCGCTCCTTGGGGAAGGCGCGCAGCACCTTGCCCTGCTTGCCCTTGTCGCGGCCGGCGACCACCTTGACGAGGTCATCCTTGCGGATGTTCATGGAGACGAGCTTGGCGGCGGGGGAGCGGTTCATAGCACCTCGGGGGCGAGCGAGATGATCTTGAGGAAGCGTTTGTCGCGCAGCTCGCGGGCGACGGGGCCGAAGACGCGGGTGCCGACCGGCTCGCCGGCCTCGTTGATGAGCACGCCGGCGTTCTGGTCGAAGCGGATGTAGGTGCCGTCCTTGCGGCGGGTTTCCTTGCGGGTGCGGACGATGACCACGCGCACCACGGTGCCCTTCTTGGCCTGGCCGTCGGGGGCGGCCTCCTTGACGGCGGCGGTGACCACGTCGCCGAGGCCGGCGCGCAGGCCGGTGTGGCCGCCGATGGGGAGGATGACCTGCAGTTTGCGGGCGCCGCTGTTATCGGCGACCTGCAGCATGGTGCGCATCTGGACCATGGCTATTGCGCCTCCTGCGGCGGCGCCGCTGGGGCGGCGGGCTTGGGCTTGCGGGTATCGCGCTCGATTTCGCCCTGGCCGACGGCGCGGGCGACCTCCGCGACGGTGGGGGCCTGGGCGGCGCGGCGCACCACCTCGATCAGGCGCCAGCGCTTGAGCTTGCTCAAGGGGCGGGTCTCCTGGATGCGGACGACGTCGCCGGGGCGGCAGGCGCCCTGCTCGTCGTGGGCGTAGAAGCGGCGATGGCGGGTGACGCCGCGGCGGTAGAGGCCGTGGGCGGAGTGGAGCACCACCTCGACCACGATGGTCTTGGCCATGCGGGTGGAGACGACTTCGCCGACCTTTTCGCTGCGGCGGGAGGGGCGGAGATGTTCGGGAGCGGCGGTCATGCTAGCGGCCTCGCGAAGCGGACGACGCGGCGGCCTGGCGGGCGCGCTCGCGGACGAGGGTTTTGACGCGGGCGATATCCTTGCGGAGCTGGCGCAGTTTCTTGATGCTCTCGCTCTGGCCCATGGACATCTGAAAACGGAGGCGGAAGAGCTGGTCGCGGAGGTCCACCTCGCGCGATTCCAGCTCCTGGTCGCCCATCTGGCGGAAGCGTTCGATGGGATCGTTCTTCATGCTTCGCTCCGGGTGACGAAACGGGTCTTGAGGGCGAGCTTGTGGGAGGCGAGGCGCATGGCCTCGGCGGCCTGGGCGGCGGGCACGCCTTCCATCTCGAACAGGATGCGGCCCGGCTTGACCACGGCAACCCAGTGGTCGGGGGCGCCCTTGCCCTTGCCCATACGGGTTTCGGCGGGCTTCTTGGTGACTGGCTTGTCGGGGAAGATGCGCACCCAGACCTTGCCGCCGCGCTTGACGAAGCGCGTCATGGCGACGCGGCTGGCCTCGATCTGGCGGTCGGTGATCCAGCCCGGTTCCATCACCTTGAGGCCGAAGTCGCCGAAGGAGAGTTGTCCGCCAGCCCAGGCCTTGCCGGCCATGCGGCCGCGATGCTGCTTGCGGAACTTGACTTTTTTGGGCATCAACATGGCAGGCTCCTAGGCGGTGGCGCGGCGGCGCTGGGGCAGGATCTCGCCCTTGTAGGTCCAGGCCTTGACGCCGATGACGCCGTAGGTGGTGCGCGCCTCGGCGAAGCCGTAGTCGATGTCGGCGCGCATGGTGTGCAGCGGCAGGCGCCCCTGGAGATACCATTCCGAGCGCGCGATCTCGGCGCCGTTGAGGCGGCCGGAGACGCGCACCTTGATGCCCTTGCAGCCGAAGCGGACGGCGGAGTCCACCGCCTTGCGCATGGCGCGGCGGAAGGCGACGCGTTTTTCCAGCTGCAGCGCGATGGACTCGGCCACCAATTGGGCGTCGAGCTCAGGCTTGTGAACCTCCTGAATATCGATGAAGACCTCGCGATTGGTCTTCTTCTGCACCTCGGCCTTGAGCTTTTCGATCTCGCTGCCCTTGCGCCCGATGATGATGCCGGGGCGGGAGGTGTGGATGATGATGCGGATCTTGTTGCCCGGGCGGGTGACCTCGAGCGAGCTGACGCCGGCGGCGCGCAGGCGCTGCTTCAGGCTGTCGCGCAGCTGGACGTCCTCGAGCAGCAGCTTGGCATAGTCGCGGGTGGCGAACCACTGGCTTTTCCAGGGCTTGACGAAGCCGAGGCGGAAGCCGTAGGGATGGACTTTTTGACCCATGCAGTTACTTCCCCTTCTTGGCCTTGGGGCCGACGTGGATGACGATGTGGGAGCTGCGGCGCTGGTAGCGGTAGGCGCGGCCCATGGGAGCGGGACGGATGCGCTTCTGGCGCGGGCCGTCGTTGACGCAGGCGTAGGTGACGTAGAGGGAATCCACGTCCAGCTCGCCGCGGTCGGTGGCGTTGGCGATGGCGGACTGCAGCAGCTTGAGCACGTCGGCGGCGATGCGCTTGCGGGTGAAGCGGAGCAGGTGCAGCGCGTCCTCGGCCTTGGCGCCGCGGATGAGGTCCACGACGAGGCGGGCCTTCTGCGGGGAGACGCGGACGAAGCGGGCGGTGGCGGTGGCGTCAGGCATGGCGATCCCTTACGAGTGCACCGGCGCGGTGGTCTTTTCCGCCACCTTGACGGAGTGGCCCTTGAAGGTGCGGGTGGGGGAGAACTCGCCCAGCTTGTGGCCGACCATGTTCTCGGTGAGGTAGACGGGGATGAACTTCTTGCCGTTGTGGACGGCGATGGTGTGGCCGACGAACTCGGGCAGCACGGTGGAGCGGCGCGACCAGGTCTTGTAGACCTTCTTCTCGTTGCGGCGGTTGAGTTCGGCGATGCGGCGCTCGAGGTGAGCGTCCACGAAGGGGCCTTTTTTGACGGAGCGTGCCATGGCGGAGTCCTCGGCTATTTCCTCTTCTGGCGGCGGCTGACGATGAGGTGGTCGGTGCGTTTGTTGTTGCGGGTCTTGAAGCCGCGGGTAGGCTGGCCCCAGGGGGTGACGGGATGGCGGCCGCCGCTGGTCTTACCCTCGCCGCCGCCATGGGGATGGTCCACGGGGTTCATGGTGACGCCGCGGTTGACCGGGCGGCGGCCCAGCCAGCGGCTGCGGCCGGCCTTGCCCAGGGTGCGGTTTTCGTGCTCGAGGTTGCCGACCGCGCCGATGGTGGCCATGCAGTCGGTGAGGATGCGGCGGGTCTCGCCGCTGGGGAGCTTGACCAGGGCGTAGGCGCCTTCCTTGGAGACGAGCTGGGCGGCGCCGCCGGCGGCGCGCACGATCTGGCCGCCCTTGCCGGGGCGGAGCTCGATGTTGTGCACGACGGTGCCGGGGGGGATGAGGCGCAGCGGCAGGGCGTTGCCGAGGAGGATGTCGGCCTCGGGGCCGCTGGAGACCTTCATGCCGACGCGCAGGCCGGCGGGCTGGAGGATGTAGCGGCGCTCGCCGTCGAGGTACTTGAGCAGGGCGATGTTGGCGCTGCGGTTGGGATCGTACTCCACCGATTCGACGGTGGCGGGCACGCCGGCCTTGTCGCGCTTGAAGTCCACCACGCGGTACATGCGCTTGTGGCCGCCGCCGCGGTGCCAGATGGTGATGTCGCCGGAGCTGCGGCGGCCGCCGGAGCGGGGATGGGGCTCGATCAGCGGCTTGTGGGGGGTGGCGCGGGAAATCTCATCGCTGCGCACCACGCTGTGGAAGCGGCGAGTCGGCGTATTGGGACGGAACGTCTTGATCGGCATCGCGGATTACCTATACGTTCTCGGCGTACTCGGGCATTTTCTCGCCCGGCTGGAGGGTGACGTAAGCCTTCTTCCAATCCGGGCGGCGGCCGACGAGACGGCCGCGGCGGCGCTCCTTGCCGTGCAGGATGGCGGTGCGAACGGCGGCGACCTTGACCTTGAAGACGGCTTGGACGGCCTCGCGGATCTCGACCTTGGTGGCGTCGGGGGCGACCTCGAAGACCAGGGTGTGGAGCGACTCCTTGACGGCCAGGCCCTTCTCGGTGATCAGGGGACGCTTGATGACTTCGTAGCGGCTTCTCATGCCGTTCCTTTCGAAGGCGCGCCGGCGGCGGCCTTGCCGCGCGGGCGGGCGGCGAGTTGCAGTTTTTCGAGCGCGGGGCGGGAGCAGACGATGCGCTGGTAGCGCAGCAGATGGTAGGGATGGACCTCGTGGGCGGCGAGCAGCTCGACCCGGGCGAGGTTGCGGGCGCAGCGCGCCAGGGCGGCGTCGGGTGCGGCATCCACCAGCAGGGCGGAGTGGGTGGCCTCGAGGCGGTCGAGGGACTGGCGCAGCACGCGAGTTTTGGCGTCGGGGAGCGCGAAGCCGTCCACCACCACCAGTTCGGCGTCGCGGAACTTGGCGGCGAGGGCGGAGCGCAGGGCGCCGAGCAGCTTCTTGCGCGGCATGGCCCAGGCGTAAGAGCGGGGCTGGGGGCCGTGCACGGTGCCGCCGTGGCGCCAGAGCGGGCTGCGGATGCTGCCGATGCGGGCGCGGCCGGTGCCCTTCTGCTTCCACAGCTTGCGGCCGCTGCCGCTGACCTCGGCGCGGCCCTTGGTCTTGTGGGTGCCGCGGCGGCGGGCGGCGCCGAAGTGGCGCACCGCCTCCCAGAGCAGAGCCTCGTTGACCGGGGCGGCGAAGACCTCGTCGAGCAGCTCCAGGCTGCCGACGGTGTCGTTGTTGAGGTTCTTGACGGGGATGGAGGCCATGGGAACTCCGGTTACTTGCCGCGCGCCTTCTTGGAGGCCTTGAGCGGGTCCACGGTGGTGGCGCCGGCGAAGCCGCGGCGGGCGCGGGGGGGCTGCACGGCGCGGCGGAGGACGAGGTAGCCGCCGGCGGGGCCGGGGATGGCGCCGCGCAGGGCGAGGATGTTGTCGTCGGGATCCACGGCGACGACCTGGAGGTTGCGCACGGTGACCTGGGCGTCGCCCATGTGGCCGGCGGCGCGCATGCCCTTGAGCACGCGCGAGGGGAAGGCGCTGGCGCCGATGGAGCCGGGGGCGCGGTGGAACATGGAGCCGTGGGTGGCGGCGCCGCCGCCGAAGTGGTGGCGCTTGACGAAGCCGGCGAACCCGCGGCCCTTGCTGACGCCGACCACGTCGAGGTAGTCGCGCACCTTGAACATCTCGGCCAGCACCTGGTCGCCGATCTTGGCTTCGGCCTCGCCCTCGCCGGCGGCGACGGGAACCTCGCGCAGGAAGCGGCAGGGCGGGAGGTTGTGCTTTTCCAGGCGGGCGCGCTCGGGCTTGGAGAGGCGCGAGGGCTTGGTGAACTCGATCAGGCCCAACTGGGCGGCGTCGTAGCCGTCGCGGGCGGCGGTCTTGCGCTGGGTGACGACGCAGGGTCCGGCCTGAACGAGGGTGACGGGGATGCGCTCGCCGCTGGGCGCGTAGGCCTCGCTCATGCCGATTTTTTTGCCGAGAATACCGTTCACCATGGCGGGCTCCGTTTACTTGTGATCCTTGCCGAAGGCCTTGATTTCGACGTCCACGCCGGCGGGCAGGTCGAGCTTCATGAGCGCGTCCATGGTCTGCTGGGTGGGTTCGAGCAGGTCGAGCAGGCGCTTGTGGGTGCGCATCTCGAACTGCTCGCGGCTTTTCTTGTCCACGTGCGGGGAGCGCAGCACGGTGTAGCGGTTGATGACGGTGGGCAGGGGGATGGGGCCGGCGATCTGGGCGCCGGTGCGGCGCGCGGTGTCCACGATCTCATGGGTGGAGGCGTCGAGGACGCGGTAGTCGTAGGCCTTGAGGCGGATGCGGATGCGTTCGCGGACCATGGTGATATTCCTGTCGGATTACTGCAGAATCTCGGTGATGGTGCCGGCGCCGACGGTGCGGCCGCCCTCGCGGATGGCGAAGCGCAGCCCCTTCTCCATCGCCACCGGCGTGATCAGCTCCACCGTCAGGGCCACGTTGTCGCCCG
>JAKAOE010000368.1 GCA_021823305.1 Acidobacteriota bacterium | reverse complement strand
ATGCACGAGCGGGAACTGCAAATGGCCGCTCGCATCCGGTGCGCCCAGCGCCGCGACCGCGGCTTCGAGCGCGTTGAGCGCGACCCGGGCGTCGCCGTTGGCGAAGACGGCGAGGCGCTCCAGCGCGCCGGGCTCGGCGTCGAGCGACACGCCCGCCGGGCGGCCGGCGAGCACGCCGCGCTCGCGGTCGGCGATGGCGCGGCGGAGAAGTTCCTCGATGTCAGCCTCACTCAGCGCCGCGAGCACGTAGACGCGGGCGCGGGAGAGGAGCGCCGAATTGACCTCGAAGCTGGGGTTTTCCGTGGTGGCGCCGATCAGCGTGATCGCGCCGCTTTCGACGTAGGGCAGAAACGCGTCCTGCTGGGCGCGGTTGAAGCGGTGAATCTCGTCAATGAAGAGGATGGTGCGCGTGCCCGCGAGACGGGCGCGCTCGGCCGCGGCCATGACCTCGCGGATCTCCTTGATCCCGCTGGTGACGGCGCTGAAGGGGACGAAGCGGCTCTGGGTGCGCGCGGCGACGATGCGGGCGAGCGTGGTTTTGCCCGCGCCGGGCGGACCCCAAAGGATGACCGAGCCCAACTGGTCGCGCTCGATGGCGGTGCGCAGCGGGCGGCTGGGAGCGAGAAGCGCAGCCTGGCCGATGAGCTCGTCGAGCGTGCGCGGGCGCATGCGCTCGGCCAACGGAGGAAGGGCGGCGGCGGACGGGTTTGGCAACTCGAAGAGCGACATGGTGCGGGGGTGGGGCGCGGGGTTCCGTTCGCCACCTACGGGCCACCGACTCCGGGCAAATTCGTGACTCTTAACCCGGGCGGCACGCCGGCATACGACGCCAGACCCACGGCCAGGACCTTCGACGTTATCCATCTGAGCTTTTTCTTCAAGACATTTGTCAGCACAGAAAGCTCGTGCTTCTGCTTGTTGACCCCGCTGGTGGGATCTTCCACCCAAAGAATCACGCGAAGCGTGTGGTTGGGGTCCGGCAGCGTTCGGCCGATCTCAGGAAGGCAGTCCGCGCCCGGCGGATTGTACTCGCGGGCTGCTGCAACGGCGACAGCGACCGAGTCGTGGACCTTTTCTGCGACGGCCTGCGCAAGGTCTTGGACGGTCGGACCACCGTCTCCAACCCTGTAGTCCTTGACTTCGACAAGGTAAATCTCGCCAGGCGGATAGATCCCGGCGAAGTCGACGGCTTTCGTGTGCTGTAGGGCGCGCACAACGCGGCTGCGGTAAAACGCGTGCGCGTCGAGCTTTTTAACGTTCGATTCGGTCCAGGAGGCGGCGAAGTTGAACCGCAGCATGCCCTCGTCGTAGACCGGCATCGGGCTTACTCACTCAGGGGGCGACGAACCGCTCGCGCTCGCGGTCGTAGTAGGCGGCGAGCGCTTCGAGGATTGGGTTGTGCTCGATTTCCGCTATCGTCTTCCCCGCCTCGACCTCTACCCGGCCCGCGGCGCCGCGTGACAATCCGAAGAATCGGATATCCGCTGATCCGGCGGCCCGCTCTGCGGCGAGGGACAATTCCTGCGACAGGAGGTAATCGTGCGTCGCCAGGAACACCTGGACGCCGCCGCCCGCGAGCGACAGGATGAGATCCGCGACTCTGGTCACAAGCTTCGGGTTCAGATTCGCCTCGGGCTCGTCCCAGAACAGAAATCCGTTGCTTGTTAGCGACCCGTTCAGAATCAGCCTCACCAGGGTCGCGATTTTGCGGAGACCCTCGGCAAGGAGGTGAGCTTCGATATTGCCGTCCTGCAGGCCGACCCAGAATTTGCCGTTTTCGAGGACGACTCCTCCGCCCAACGCAGTTTCCAGAGGCCCGGCCAGGCTCGCGATTGCCGCCGCTCTCTGCCCCCTCGGGAGGCCCGCGCTCAATGCGACGCAAAGGTCGTAGTACGTCTCGTCGAAGGAGAGCTCCCGGTTCTCGTAAGCGGCCACGAAGCCTTCGTACACGGAGAGCATCTCGCGCGCGGGAAGGAAAACCGCTCGTTCCGGCGTTGGGAGCGAGCTGACATCGACTCGAAGGTTTCCGAGGGTGGACAGGTTGAGGCGCTGTTCCCCTGAGTCTGCCCTCAGGAATACAGAGCTGGAGCCGCGGCCTATCCCGCGGGTCACCAACCGACCGAGACCACCTCCGTCGGGTTTGAAAACGGCGACCAACTTCTGCGCCAGGGCAACTTGGAGGCCGGTCGGCCCCGCGGACCTATCCGACGTCTTCTCGCGTGCCCGCAGGATCGAGTAGAGCAGCTTCAGAAGATGCGACTTTCCGGTTGCGTTCTCCCCGATGAGGACGTTAACACCAGGCGACAACTCCAGCTCGGCGTCGGCGAAGACGCTGAAGCGGCGCAGGTGGATGGCCTGGAGCTTCATGGTCGTATTGATATTGCCACAATGGGGGAGCCAAAGCTGGTTCCATTCGGGCCCGTGGCGCGAGCCCCGTACACATTTCCGGGACTGCGTTGCGCAGGGGATCTCATCCTGAATCGCGGCAAGGAACAACCTGTCCGGGAGTTGCGCGCTTAGCGGCGCTGTTTGGAGGCTTCGTAGAGGAGGATGGCGCCGGCTACGGCGGCGTTGAGCGAGTCCACCGGGCGGGCGAAGGGGATGGCGACGGTGGCGTCGGCGGCGCGCAGGAGTTCGCGCGGTACGCCCAGCGCCTCCTGGCCGATGAGGATGGCCACCGGCCCGGCCAGCGCGGCGGCGGGGTCGAACTGGCCGCGGGCGTCGGCCGCGAGCAGGCGCAGGCCGCGCTGACGGCAGGCGGTGATGAAAGCGGTGGCGGGGACGCGGGCGGCGACCGGCAGGTGAAAAAGCGAACCGGCGCTGGCGCGCACCGCCTTCGCATTGAACGGGCTGGCCGAGTCGCTGAGCACGGCGACGCCGGAGGCGCCGAAGGCGTCGGCGGCGCGGATCAGGGTACCGAGGTTGCCGGGGTCCTGGACACCGGCGGGGGCCAGAACCAGCGGCGGCACAACTGCCGCCGGCGGGCCGAAGACATCGTCGAGCGCGGCGGCGGAGAAGCGCACCAGCGCGGCGACGCCCTGGGGGTGCTCGGACTCCATGGCGGCGGCGAAGGCGGCATCGTCGGCCACGGCGGTCTCGGCGTGCTTGGAGAGCTGCGGCAGCAGCTTGGCGCCCAACTGGTCCAGGCCGGCCTTGCTGAAGAGGATTTTCTCCAGCGGCTGGCCGCTGCGGATCGCCTCGGCGATCAGGCGTGGGCCCTCAATGGCGAGCGGGC
>JAKAOE010000367.1 GCA_021823305.1 Acidobacteriota bacterium | reverse complement strand
TTTGCGGAAGGTGCGTGTCTTTTTCCACGATCACTGCTTTGATGGATCGGCGTCGGCGGCGATGTTCACCGCGCTCTATCGCCACGCCCGCGGCGAGGCCGAGTTCAGCTACTGGGGCCTGACGCATAAGGCCAGCGGCCTCTTCGACGACGCCGACTTCTCCGGCGACGACAACGCCATCGTGGATTTCAAGTACTCCGCCGCCCCGCGCGTGACCTGGTGGTTCGACCATCACCAGAGCGCGTTCCTGCAGCCCGCGGACGCCGAGCACTTCCGCCAGGACGCCGGCGGCCAGAAATTCTACGATCCCAGCTACGGCTCCTGCACCCGCTTCCTCGCCGATGTCGGGCAGAAGCAATTCGGGCTTGACCCCGCGCCGCATGCCGAGCTCATCCACTGGGCCGACGTGATCGACCGCGCCGCCTTTCCCAGCGCCCAAGCGGCGGTGGAACTGAAGGAGCCGGCGCTCAAGTTAACTCTGGCGATCGAAGGTTCCACCCATCCGGATTTGCTGCGCCGCCTGATTCCCGACTACCTGCGCGCGCCGCTGGCCGAACTGGTGGAGTGCGATTACGTGCAGCGCGAACTCCAGCCGCTGCTCGAGCGCCACTGGAAGTCGCTCGACCTGATCAAGTCCCGTCTCGACTGCCGCGACGGCGTGATCGCGTTCGACTTGAGCGACCTGGATCAGGAAGGCTACAGCAAGTTCATCCCCTACTATTACTGCCCGGAAGGCATCTATAGCATCGGGGTCAGCCGCAGTCAGTACCGGATGAAGGTGTCGGTCGGCTCCAATCCCTGGTACCACTCGCCCGACCTGGTCAACCTGGCGGAGCTGTGCGAGCGCTACGGGGGCGGCGGCCACGCCCGCGTCGGCGCCATCTCGTTCGCCCCGGACGAAGTCGAGCGCGCACGCGCGGCGGCGCGCGAGATCGTTGCCGAGCTCAGGGCGCACAACCGGGTGACGGCGTAGCGCGTCCCGGCTGTGGTTCGCTCATGCGCAGGGATTGCGCCAGCGAACACCGGCAAAACGCGTGAAATCGGCGTCGGCAGTGTAGACGACGGCTCCATACTCCAGCGCCAGAGCCGCGAGTTGGGCGTCGGTAACCAGATTGCCGGCCGTCCCCGCCGCCATGAGCAAGCTGAAAGCGCGGTCAGCTACCCTGCGGTCGGCTTCGAGCCACCGCACGATCGGGCGCTGCAGCCAGAGCCGAACCTCACCCACGGCCTCATCCGCTCCTAGCGGCTCCTCGAAAATGCGAGCGTGGGTCGAGAGCCGGAGAAACCCGAACGCTGCCACCGACGCCAGCCCCACTACTTCGCCACCCGATAGCGCTTCCGCCCACCACTGGGCGGCGCGCAGATGGAAAGGCGAGCGCTGGTTGTAGGCGTACAACAGCAGGTTGACGTCAGGGAGAATCAACGGCGGCGGCCCTGCCGGTCGCGTTCGGCGGCTTCCGCTGCTCGCATGCGGGCGGCCGCAGCCTCGGCCTCGAGCTCGTCGGCGATCTGGTTCATGCGCGTCGGATCTATTCCGGGGCGCAGACCCATCGGCCGAGCCCGGATGTGGAAACGCTCGATGGTAACAGGCGCTGAAGCAGCCAAACCAGCCCGCAGCAAGCGATTCAAGCTTTGCTTGAACGACTCGCGCCTGCGGTGCATTTCCTCGCGCAGCTCGCGCTCCACGTCCGGGTCGAGAGTGACCGTGGTCCGCATAGGCGCATCATGATGCCATCCATCGCTGCTGTCAAGATGCCGCCCAGCGGCGTTATTGGCACACCGGATCGGGCGGCGGTGCCGGATCGGCCAGCGGCTTCCTGCCGTTCTGCACGAGCCCGCGGTTGAGCGCCACCACCGGCCCGGCATCGAGCCGTCGCAGCCGCGCCAGCGCCGAGTTGAGCTGCCCGCAGGCCTGCCGCCATGCCGCCTGTTGCGCCGCCGTGGGCGCCATGTCGGCGGTTTGCCCGCCGTTGAGCAGCGCCACCAGCGTTCCTTCGACGCCGTCGAACGAAGGCGCGCCGCGCCCGCCGCCGAAGCCGCGACCACCCGCGCTTCCCCGCAGCCGGCGCGCGTCCGCCAGCAGGCGTTGCGCACCGGGCGCCACCGCCGCAGGCAGCTTGCCCAGCGCCACAACCTGCCGCGCCAGCGTCGCGGTCTGCCGGAAGCCGCGATCCACCGCCTGAATGCCGCGGTACGTCGCCATGGTCAGCGCCATCTGCGCCCGCAGCGCCGCCATCAGCGCCGGCGACTGGCCCACGCGCGGATCGTTTTCGACCACCAACGGCCGCGAGTATCGCCGCCCGTCCACCGTAAGCACCACTTTGTACGTGCCCGGCAGCACCAGCGGCCCGCGCGGCAGCGGTGTCGTCTGGTGCGGCACCGCGCCCACGCCGCCGGAGTAATTGTGCGCTTGCACCGGCGGGCTGGGGTAGCGCAGGTTCCAGCTCACGCGGTTGTCGCCGATGCGCGTTGGCAGTCCGCGGCGCGGCTTCTTCCACCAGCGCGCGATCGTCGGATGCCGAGCCCCAAAGTCGGTGTACGGCGCCGGCGCGATGCTCGACAGCTTCCGGACCAGCCTGTTCCTGGCATCGTAGATTTGGATCGTCACCGGCCCCCGCGGCGGCGCCCCCAGGGTGTAGTCGAGAATCGCCCCCGGCGGCGGGTTCTGCGCATGCGCGACTTCCGGCGGCAGCGGCGTGCCGTCGGCTTGGTCGCGGCGCACGCGGATCGCCGCCGCCGGCCGGTAGAGGTGGGCCGCCTCGGCGGCGAGCGTGGCGCGCGCCTGGCGCAACGGCGTGATGTCGTCCAGCACCCAGAAGCCGCGTCCGTAGGTGCCCGCCACCAGGTCGTCGCCATGGATGACCAGGTCGCGGTAGCTGGTCGTCGGCGAGTTCAGCCGCAGCGACTGCCAGCGATCGCCGTCGTCGAACGACACGTACACCGACGTTTCCGTCCCCGCGAACAGCAGGCCGCGCCGCTTCGTATCCTCGCGCACCACGCGCACGAAGCTGCCCAGCCCATCCTGCGGCAGCCCGGCGGTGATCGCCGTCCAATGGGCGCCGTAATCGCGCGTCCGGTAGATATACGGCCGGTAGTCGCCCTGCTGCGTGTGGTCGTCCACCGCGGCGTAGGCCTCGGCGGGATCGAAGTGCGACGCCTCGATCGCGGTGTAGTCGCCATCCGCCGGCGCTCCCGGCGGCGTCACGTCCGCCCACGCCGCGCCGCCGTTGCGCGTC
>JAKAOE010000366.1 GCA_021823305.1 Acidobacteriota bacterium | reverse complement strand
GACGTCCACGCTGACCCTCGGGGAGCTGCTGGCGCAGCCGCTGGCCGCGGGCGCGGTGGAACTCGCGCGGCGCATGGACGGCGCACTGGGAGAGATGGCGCAGCTGATTCCGCTGGACGCCGCCGCAGCGCGGATTTATGCCGAACTGCGCGGCGACCGGGGGCTGAAGGCGCCCGACGCCGTGCAACTCGCCTGCGCGGGCGCGGCGCGCACCGACCTCTTCATCACCAACGACCGCAGGCTGCAGGGGCGTAAGGTGCGCGGCGTGCGCTTCGTGACCGCGCTCGAGGACGCGCCCTACTAGCGCCAGCGCCGGACCTGATCCACGAACCAGCCGTGCACGGGCGAGGCGGGCGAGAGTTCAGGATGGAAGCTGGCGGCGAGCAGGCGTCCCTGGCGCACGAGAAGCGGCTCGTCCCCGGCCGAGGCCACCACCTCCACGTCCGGCCCCAGATCCTTGAAGCGCGGCGCCCGGATCAGCACCGCCTCCAGGCTGGGGCCCAGCTCCCGGACGAAGGCGGGCGCGACTTGGGCCTGGCGGATGGAGCTTTCGAGCTGGCGGCCGTAGGCGTTGCGCTCCACGGTGGCGTCGAGCAACCCGAGCGAGGCCTGCGGCGGCGATTCCACGCGGCGCGCCAGCAGGATCGCGCCGGCGCAGGTGGCGAAGACCGGGCGGCGGGCGGCGAATTCCCGCAGCTTGTCCCAGAACCCGCCCGCCTGCAGGAACTTCAGCATGGTGGTGCTTTCGCCGCCGGGCAGCACCAGCGCTTCCAGTTCGTCGAGTTGCTCCGGGCGGCGCACCTCGATCACCGCCCCGGCGCCGGCGCGGCGCAGCGCCGCGGCGTGGGCGGCGAAGTCGCCTTGCAACGCCAGGACCCCGATCGCCACGGCGGTGCTTACCAGCCGCGCGTCTGCAACTGCGCCTCGAGCGGGATCGCCGCCGCGCTGATGCCGCGCATCGGCTCGCCCAGCTCCTCGGAGACTTCGAGCAGCGCCTTGGGGTCGCGGAAGTGGGTCGCGGCCTTGACGATCGCCGCCGCGCGCGCCGCCGGATCCTCCGACTTGAAGATGCCGCTGCCGACGAAGACGGCCTCGGCCCCGAGCTGCATCACCAGCGCGGCGTCGGCGGGGGTGGCGATGCCACCGGCGGAAAAGTTGGGCACCGGCAGCTTGCCCTCCCGCGCCACCAGCCGCACCAGTTCCACCGGCGCGGCCAGCTCCTTGGCGCGGCCGTAAAGCTCGGCCTGGTCGAGGGCGGCCAACTGCTTCATCTCGCGCACGATGGTGCGCATGTGGCGCACCGCGTGCACCACGTCGCCGGTGCCCGCCTCACCCTTGGTGCGGATCATGGCCGCGCCCTCGGCGATGCGCCGCAGCGCCTCACCCAGGTTGCGCGCACCGCAGACAAAGGGCACGCGGAAGGCGTGCTTGTCCACGTGGTGCTCCTCGTCCGCCGGCGTCAGCACCTCGCTCTCGTCGATGTAGTCCACCTCCAGCGCCTCGAGAATCCGCGCCTCGACGAAGTGGCCGATGCGGCACTTGGCCATCACCGGGATCGACACCGCCTGCATGATCTCGCGAATTTTGCGGATGCTGGCCATGCGCGCCACCCCGCCTTCCTTGCGGATGTCGGAGGGCACGCGCTCGAGCGCCATCACCGCCGCCGCTCCCGCGGTTTCGGCGATGCGCGCCTGCGCCGCGTCGGTGACGTCCATGATGACGCCGCCCTTGAGCATTTCGGCCAAACCGGTCTTCAAACGCAGGCTGTTGGGCTCCATAACTTTACTCCGTCAAAAAGAATACCAAGGAAATTTCGGTCTTCATGCGCGCCGCCGCCGCCCGCGCCTCGTCCAACGTCTCGGCGTAGCGGCCTTCGCGCCGGGCGCGGTTGCGCCCGGGGTGGTCGTCGTAAGCGGGACCGACGATCGGCAACTGGTGCGGATCCTTGGTTTTCCACTCGTAGGCCTGCCGGCCGGCGGCGATGGCGGCGCGGGCCGCTTCGGGTTCAAGCTTATCGATGAACATGGCGGTCTAGTAGATTTCGAACTGCTCCTGATGCACCTGCGGATCAGCGCGCACCGACACCGCCTTGCGCGCGATTTCCTCGATCTCGCGCAGCCGGGTGGCGCCCTGGCTCTTCAGCACCTTGGCGACTTCGGGGTTGACCCGCAGCACCATGTCGTCGCGCTCCAGCGTGGGGGCGACCTTGCGCGCCTCGGCGTAAATCTCGTTGCACACCGTCACCGGCGACTTCACCAGCCCCACGCCCTCGCAGTAGGGGCAGGGGCTGCCCAGGGTGCGCTCCAGCGACTGCTTGACCCGCTTGCGGGTGAGCGCCACCAGGCCGAAATCGTTGAAGGCCAGCACCTTGCTGGGGGCGCGGTCGGCGCGCATCGCCTCCTCCAGCGCCTGCATCACGCGCTGGCGGTTGCGGCGCTCGTCCATGTCGATGAAATCAATCACGATGATGCCGCCCAGATCACGCAGCCGGATCTGGCGCACGATCTCCTGGATCGCCTCGACGTTGGTTTTGACGATGGTGTCCTCCAGGCGGTTGGACTTGCCCACGTACTTGCCGGTGTTGACGTCGATCGCCACCAGCGCCTCGGTCTGGTTGAGCACGATGTAGCCGCCGCTCTTCAGCCAGACCTTGCTGTGCAGCGCCTTGTTGATCTCCTCCTGGATGCCGAAGTGCTCGAACATCGGCTCGTCTCGGGTGTAGAGCCGCACCCGCCCGGCCAGCTCGGGCATGAAGTAGTTCACGAACTTGACCACGCGCTGGTACTGCTCGTCGGTGTCGACCCAGATGTGGGTGAACTCGGTCGAGAGCTGGTCGCGCAGCGTGCGCTCCACCAGGTTGAGGTCGTGGTGCAGCAGCGCCGGCGCCTTGGCCTGTTCGAACTGCTGGCGCAAATCGGCGCCCTGGCTGGCCAGCAGACGGATGTCGGCCAGCAGTTCCTCGTCGCTGGCGGCGGCGGCGGCGGTGCGGACGATGAAGCCGCCGGGCAGGTCCTTGGTGTTGTCCAGGATGAGCCGCTTCAACCGCGCCCGGGCTTCGTCGTCGGCGATCTTGCGCGAGACGCCGATGTGGCTGACGGTGGGCATGTACACCAGGAAACGGCCGGGCAGCGCCAGGTGGCTGGTGATGCGCGCCCCCTTCTTGCCCAGCGGCTCCTTGGCGATCTGCACCAGGATTTCCTGGCCCGCGCGCAGCAGCTCGCCGATCATGCGCGCGGACTCGTTC
>JAKAOE010000365.1 GCA_021823305.1 Acidobacteriota bacterium | reverse complement strand
AGTGTGGCCTCGGTCATGGCGCGCAGCAACGCGGCGGCCGGCTCGACGTCGTCAGGGTGGAATTGGTACTGACCGAGGACAATGACGGGGCGGGGGTTGGGTTCTGTCACGCCGTCCATATTAATCCAGCTCGCTCGGGCCGCACTCCGCGCGCAACCGACTCTGCGCTTACAATGCCGGGCGGGAGGTGTTTTACATGCGCCCATTTTCCGCCGCGCTCGCTATTTCCATATTTCTTTCCCTCGCCCTGGCAGCCCAGACCCGCAAGCCCGCCGCAGCTCGCAACGCCATCACCGGCTATCAGCGCCAACTCGCGCAGGAGATCTTTGCGCAAGTCGAGAAGACCGTGCTCAAGCGCTATTACGACCCCGACTACCACGGGGTCAACATGAAGGCCCGCTACGCGGTCTATTCGCGCGAGCTGGCCGCCGCCCCCACCTTGGGCCGCGCCTTTCGCGACATCGCCGCCTATCTCGCCGGCCTGCGCGACACCCATACGTTCTTCATCCCACCGGCCCCGACCTGGGGATTTTTCTACGGCTTCCGCATGCGGATGATCGGCGACCGCGCCTTCATCACCGCCGTCCGGCCCGGAACCGACGCGGCAAAACTGCTCCGTCCGGGCGATGAGATCCTCGGCCTGAACGGCTATGGCGTCACCCGGGGCGATTATCCCGACCTGACCTACGACATTTATCAACTCGAACCGCAAGGCGGCCTGGCCTTCAAGGTGCTCGACCCGGGCGGCCAGGTGCGCCAAGTCACGTTACGCACCAAGTTCGTCCAGCACAGCCGCCTGATTGAGATGGAAACCGGCGTCTTCCGCTACCAGATGGAAGGCGAGCAGCTCACTCACCTGGACCGCAGCCGCGTGCGCCGCGAAGGCAACGTCCTGATCTGGAAGCTGCCTGATTTCATCCGCAGCGAATCCGATCTCGACAAGGCGATGGGGCAGGCGCATGGCTGCACCGGTCTGGTGCTCGACCTGCGCGGCAACCCCGGCGGGGAGATCCGCCTGCTGAAGTACCTGCTGGGCTTCTTCGTGAGCCACAAAGTCACCGTGGCAACGCCCAAGGGCCGCCATCACCAGGATCCGGTGGAGGCCGACCCGCACGGCGGCCACTTCCCGGGCAAGCTGGTGGTACTGGTGGACAGCGGATCGGCCTCGGCCTCGGAGCTTTTCGCACGCACCGTCCAACTCGACCACCTTGGCACGGTGGTCGGGGACCGCAGCGCTGGAGCGGTGATGGAGGCGCAGTTTTACGCCTACAACGCCGGCTTGAACGACATCGTCCCGTACGGCGTGTCCGTCACTGGCGAAGACCTCATCATGCCCGACGGGCATAGCCTCGAGCACACCGGGGTCACGCCCGACGTGCTGCTGGTCCCCACGGCCGCCGACATGGCCGCCGGCCGCGATCCGGTACTCGCCCGCGCGGTCGCGCTCGCCGGAGGCTCGATCACGCCCGCCGCCGCCGGCAAGCTCTTCCCCATGATCTGGAACCCCTACCGTCTCGACGAGTAGGCGGGGCGGCCAGCGCCGCACGCCGCGCGGCCGCGTGGGCGACGATGAGCGCCGGGTAGGCGCCGCCGGCGCCGGGGCGCGGCCACCCCTGAGTTGGGACGCCCTCCCGTTGCCACCCCAGAGCGCGAGCGCTCTGGGGGCCCCGGCGTTGGTCGGGCTGTGGCCGAGCTTCGGTCCCCGGCAACGGACGCCCGCTGGCGCTCAGGGCGTCTCCCAGTTGCCGCGACCCGATCTGGAACTGGAAGGTGAGTTATATTGATGCTGAGGTGCGAGCATGAAACGAGCCGTGGGATGGCTGGGACTGGTGGTGTTGCCGGTGGCGCTGGCGCAGGCACCGGCGAGCCCGTTCGCGATCAAGCAGTTTTCCGCAACCATGCAGATGGCGGCCGGGCCAGCGGGCGGCATGGCGATGAAGATCTACAAATCAGGCGAGCACTACCGCACGGACATGCCGGCCGGCGGCTACATGGTGATGGACCTGACGACGCATAAGAGCTTCATGGTGATGCCGACGGGCATGTGTATGGAGATGCCGGGGCAGATGGGCGCAGGCCGCGGGCCCAACCCCTTCGCCACGCGCGGCACGGTGACGGTCGAGCCCTTGGGGAGCGACACCATTGACGGCCATGCCTGCCGGGTCGAGCGAGTGACGGTGACGGCGCCGGGCGAGGCGGCGCACGTGATGAAGGTGTGGTCGGCGACCGACCTCAAGGGATTTCCACTGCGCGTGGAAACGGAGAGCAACGGGCGCACCGTGCAGATCAACTACAAGGACGTAAGCCTGGCGGCGCCGGATGCCAAGCTCTTCGTCCAGCCGGCGAACTGCCGCACCATGCCGGGCATGCCCGGCCGCTAGTGGCACGGCCACCCCTGATTTGGGACGCCCTCCCGTTGCCACCCCAGAGCGCGAGCGCTCTGGGGGCCCCGGCGTTGGTCGGGCTGTGGCCGAGCTTCGGTCCCCGGCAACAGACGCCCGCTGGCGCTCAGGGCGTCTCCCAGTTGCCGCGACTGGCAATATTGGCGCAGGCGACCAGCAGCAGCAAGAGAACGGCGGTCGCCAGCAGCAGCAGCGCCGGTCGCAAGTCGCCGGCGACGTGCCGCGCCAGCGGCGTCATCACCGCCAGCCCGCCGGTGGTGCTGGGATAGCGGCGCTCCAGGCGGCGGGAAATCGCCGTCAGCTCGGCATCGGCCTGGCGAAATGTCACGCCCGGCTGCAGCCGCGCCACCGCGTACATGCTCCAACTGAACTGGCGCTGAACGAAATAGCTCTTGCCGGCCGCCTGCTCGAACGGCAGCCAGAGTTGCGTGTGCGTGATACGGCCATAGCCCGGCGGCATGACGCCCACCACCGTCCACGCCTTGTTGTCCAGCTCCAACAGCCGCCCCAACGCCGACGCCGCGCCGCCGAAGCGCTGCCGCCAATAACTGTAGGCGACGACCGCGGCCGGCGTTCCGTGCCGCCCGTGCTCCGCCGCGGTGAACGTGCGTCCCAGCAGCGGCCGTACGCCCAACAGCTCGAAGTAGCCCGCCGACGTGTACCGCACACTGAGCAATTCCGGCTCGCCCGAGCGCTGCGTCATCGCGACGTTGAAATCGCTGTAGCCGGCGATGCCCTGAAACACGCCGTTCTGCCGCTTCCAATCCTGCATATCGAGCCAGGAAACGTTGTTGTCGGGCACACCCGGCAGGCTCTCAGTGATCCACTCCAGCCGCCCGGCGCGGGCG
>JAKAOE010000364.1 GCA_021823305.1 Acidobacteriota bacterium | reverse complement strand
CCCGCGACCTCGCCCAGTTGTTCTCCGCCGAACTGGGTGAAAATACGCGCACCCTCCGCCGCCTCGCCGCCATGGCCGGCGCCGCCGCGCTGCTTGCTTTCTTCAGCTTGGCCCTGCTCACCGCCGCGCTGGCCGGCGCCGTCGCCTATGCCGTCGCCAGTTGGCGCTGGTCGCTGCTCATCGTCGGCGCCGCTTACGCCCTGGCCGCGCTCGCGCTGGCGCTGACGCTGGCGCGCCGGTTCCGCGCCGGCTTATTGCAGTTTCGGCACACCCGCCGCCGCTTGCGGGAAGACCGCGACTGGATCAAGCAGAAACTCGCGGCCTGAGCCGCGCGGCGAAGTATGATCAGTTCATGGGGCAACGCCTGCCCGACCTCGCCTACGGCCGCGATCCCCGCCAGGTGCTGGACCTGTATCTCCCCGACGTCTCCTCGCCCCGCCTGCTGGTCTTCGTCCACGGCGGCGGCTGGCGCGGCGGCGACAAGAGCCAGTACCAAGCCCTAGGCGAACTCCTCTCCAGTTTCGGCTACGCCGTCGCCCTGCCCAATCACCGCCTGGCGCCGCAGCATCCCTTTCCCGCGCAAGCCGAGGACATCGCCGCCGCCGTCGCCTGCGTGCTGCGCTACGCCCCCGAGAGCGGCATCCAGCCGCGCGGCCTGCTGCTCGGCGGCCACTCCTCCGGCGCCCATCTCGCCGCCCTGCTGGCGGTGCATCCCGACCTGGGCGAGCCCGTCGCCGACGCCGACCTCGCCGGCGTGATCTGCATCAGCGGCGTCTACGACCTCACCGCCTACGCCGCCGCCAACGATTACCTCGCGCCCGTCTTCGGCGACAACCCCGCCGTCTGGGCCGATGCCTCCCCGTTGCGCCATGTCGGCCCCGGCGCCCCGCCGTTCTTTTTCGCCTACGCCGAACACGACGTCCCCGGCGCCGCCGAGCAGGCGCAGGCCATGGCGCGCGAGCTGCGCCGCTACGGCGCCTTCGCCCGCGTCACCGCCGTCCCCGGCCGCGACCACGTCAGCATCCTCACCGGCGTCCAGTCCCTGCTCGATCCGCTCGCCCTCGGTCTGGCGATGTTCCTGCGCCAGTTGCGGTAGCCGCCGCGCGGCTGCCCGCTCCCGTTTGTTACCATACCGAAGTGAGCACTGCGACTCCTGATTCCATCGCCCCGGCGCACGGCAAGCTCGGCGTCCTCATCCCCGGCCTGGGCGCCGTCAGCACCACCTTCATCGCCGGCGTCGAAGCCGTCCGCCGCGGCCTCGCCAAACCCATCGGTTCGCTCACCCAAATGGGCACCATCCGCCTGGGCAAGCGCACCGACAAGCGCACCCCGCTGATCCAGGAGTTCCTCCCCCTCGCCGGCCTCGACGACCTCGTCTTCGGCGGCTGGGACATCTACACCGACAACTGCTTCCAGGCCGCCAGCCACGCCCAGGTCCTCGACAAGGATCTCCTCGCCCAGGTGCGCCCGCGCCTCGAATCCATCCAGCCCATGTCCGCCGTCTTCGACAAGCGCTTCGTCAAGCGCCTCGACGGCCCCAACGTCAAATCCGCGCCCACCAAGTGGGACCTCGCCCAGCTGCTGCGCGAGGACATCCGCGCCTTCAAGGCGAAGCACCACTGCGACCGCCTGGTGATGATCTGGTGCGCCTCCACCGAGGCCTTCCGCGCCCCCGGCGACGTCCACGCCACGCTCGAGGCGTTCGAGGCCGGCCTCAAGAGCAACCACCCCGACATCGCCCCCAGCATGGTCTACGCCTACGCCGCGCTGCGGGAAGGCGTGCCCTTCGCCAACGGCGCCCCCAACCTCACCACCGACACCGGCGCCCTGCTCGCCCTCTCGCGCCAGAACCAGGCCCCCATCTGCGGCAAGGACTTCAAGACCGGCCAGACGCTGATGAAGACCATCCTCGCCCCCGGCCTCAAGGCCCGCATGCTCGGCCTCTCGGGCTGGTTTTCCACCAACATCCTGGGCAACCGCGACGGTGAAGTGCTCGACGATCCCGAGTCGTTCAAGACCAAGGAGGAGTCCAAGCTCTCCGTGCTCGAGCACATCCTCCAGCCCGACCTCTACCCCGACCTCTACCGCGACTTCTATCACAAGGTCCGCATCAACTATTACCCGCCGCGCGGTGACAACAAGGAAGGTTGGGACAATATCGATATCTTCGGCTGGCTCGGCTACCCGATGCAGATCAAGGTGGACTTCCTCTGCCGCGACTCCATCCTCGCCGCCCCCATCGTGCTCGACCTGGTGCTGCTGCTCGACCTCGCCCAGCGCACCCCCTCGCTGCGCGGCCTCGGCATCCAGGAGTGGCTGTCGTTCTACTTCAAGAGCCCGATCACCCCGCCCGGCCTCTACCCCGAGCATGACTTGTTCATCCAGAGCATGAAGCTCAAGAACACCATGCGCCACATCCGCGGCGAGGAGATGATCACCCACCTCGGGCTCGAATATTACGACTGAGCGGATTCACCAGAGAAACGGAATCAGCGCCCAGGTGCGCTTGATGTACTCGCGGTAGGGCTCGCCGAAGTGCTCCAGCAGCGCCTGCTGCTCCACCGTGATCCGCCGCCAGTAGGCGATCAGGATCGCCGCCACCGCCGCGGACGCTCCGGTTCCACTCACGCCGCCAGCGCCGCCAGCTCCGCCAGCGGCTCGGTGAACGAACACGAGCCGAACCCGATGAAGCTCCGCCGCAGCGCCGCGATCTCCTCCAGTCCCCAGCGGTACGGCCCCCACGTGATCGCGCGCTCGCCGAACGCCGGCGGGTCCCGGCGCTCCAGCGCCTCCAGCGACGAGCCCCGTCCCAGCCGCGCCAGCGTCGCCCACGCCAGCATCAGGTTGAGGTAGCCGTGCATGGTCGCCCGCGCCCCGCCTGCCTCGTAGCTCAGCGCATGCTCGCCCCGCAGCGCGTGGTGCAGCCCCGCCGTGGCCTTGAACGCCGCCCCCAATCCGCGGCACGCCTCCAGAAAGCGCAGCACCGCCTCCGTCGCTGGAATCGCCGCCGCCGTCACCCCGCCCGCGCGCAACTTCAGCCGCGCGCCCGAGGCGTGCGCCGCCGCCGCCTGCGCCGCGAAATCCGCCGTCCCCGGATCGAGCTCGCGGTACACCGTCAGCCCCGCCTTGGCGTAGCTCGCCGGCGGAGCCGCATGGCGCGTCTCCAACACGTCGGCGCGCGCGCACTGCGCCAGCGCCGCCCGGTCGGCCTCCGCGTCGTTTCCGCCCGTCGCCGCCACCCGCCAGTCCG
>JAKAOE010000363.1 GCA_021823305.1 Acidobacteriota bacterium | reverse complement strand
GACTTTCTGCGGCGGGCTGCTGTTCGACATGGACGGCGTGCTCATAGACTCGACTCCCGCGGTGGAGCGGGCCTGGCGGTGGTGGGCGGGGCGGCATGGACTCGACGCGGACGAGGTCGTGCACCGGGCGCACGGGCGGCCGAGCCTGGCGACGGTGCGGGATTATCTGCCGGGGGCGGATGAGCCCCTCATTGCAGCCGAGAACCGGATGGTCGAGGCGCGCGAGATCGCCGACATTGAAGGAATCCGGGCGCTCGCGGGGGCGCGGGAGCTGCTGGAGAGCCTGCCCGCGGCCCGCTGGGCGGTGGTGACCTCGTGCACGCGGCCGCTGGCGGAGGTGCGATATCGGGCGGGCGGGCTGAAGCGGCCGCGATGGCTGCTCACCGCCGACGACGTCACCCACGGCAAGCCGGCGCCGGAGCCGTATCTGCTGGGGGCGCGGCGTCTGGGGCTGGAGCCGGGCGCGTGCATCGTGGTCGAGGACGTGGCGGCGGGGGTGCGGAGCGGGAAGGCGGCGGGAGCGCGCGTCCTGGGACTGGCGCGGACGGTGAGCGAAGCGGAGCTGCGCAAGGCGGGGGCGGACTGGGTGGCCGCGGGGGTGGCGCTGGTGCGAGCGGTGGCGGCGGACGGGACTGGAATCGAACTGGAGATTACCTAGGCGCGCAGCGTGTCGAGGCCGGGGACGCGCAGCAGGCGGACGTCGGCGGTGACCAGGGTGAGGCCGTTGACGGCGGCGGTGGCGGCGATGAAGTTGTCGGCGGGATCGTTGGTGGACAGCTCCAGTCGGGGAACGGCCAAAGCGATTTCGGCGGTCAACGGCGCAAACCGAATCGCTTCCGATTCGTTCAGCTCGGCAACGATCGCTTCCAGGCCCCGCGGGAGCGCAATGCGTCGTTTGCGGTGAAGCAGCGCCGCCTCCCAAACGCTCACGGGCGAAAGCCAGCGCTCGCTTTCCGGATCCTGAAGCACCCTGCGCACGGAGGGCCGCAAGCGTTCCGGCAGGCTCATCGCCCAGAGCCAGACGTGAGTGTCCAGGAGGAGCGTCAGTCGCGCAAAGCCTCGATTTCAGATTCGTCCAGCGCCGGCGAGACGATGTCGCCGAGAATACGAATTTGGCCGCGCATGCTTCCGAGCCAATGTAGCGACTTGGCCTTCGATTTTGCTGGTTTAAGCTCGGCCATGGGGACGCCGCGGCGGGTGATGACGACGGGCTCGCCGGTGCGGTTGACGCGCTCGATCACGGCGAGGCAGGTGGCCTTGAACTTGGAGATGGCGATGGTCTCCATAACACAATCGTACCATGGTCCATGACCATGGTCAGTTCGCCCAAAAGCGCGTAGTGGCGGGCGGTGGTAGGCTCTCGGCAGGAGGAGTTATGGTGGGCGTAACTGGCGTCCTGGACGACGTTCGCTACGGGTTGCGCGGTCTGCGCCGGGCGGCGGGGTTGAGCGCGGCGGCGGTGGCGACGCTGGCGCTGGGAATTGGCGTGACGGCGGCGCTGGCGAGCGCGGTGTATGCGGGCGCTTGGCAGCCGCTGCCGTATCCGCATGCCAACCGACTGGTCGCTCTCACCGGCATGCAAGGGAAATCGGACGATTGGGGCGTGGCGCCGGCCGACGTGGCGCGGTGGCGGGCGCGCAGCCACACGCTGCGCTCGGTCGCCATCTACAACTTCGACCAAGCCACGCTGACCGATCCCGGACCGGCGCGGCAGGAATTGGTGTTGCAGGCGACGCCGGCGCTGTTCGCCACACTGGGCGAGGGGCCGCTCATGGGCCGCGGATTTCTGCCGGAAGACCTGCGGCCGGGCGCGCCGCCGGTGGCGATGATCGGCGCAAAGTTCTGGTCGAGCGCCTTTGGAGCGAGCCCGGACGTGCTCAACAAGACGCTTACACTCGACGGCCAGCGCACGGCAATTGTGGGCATATTACCGCCGGGCATCAGCGCGCTGTTTGAGGGCGGCTTTGCCATTGCGCGCCCGCTGCGGCTGACCGGCGCCGCCGATCGCAGGGCGCGCATGTACAGCGCCGTGGCGCGGCTGAAGAGCGGGATCACGCTGCAAGCCGCGCAAGCCGATCTCAGCGCGGCGGCGAGCAAGAGCTTTGGTGTGCATTTGACGCCGCTGCGCGAGTCTTTGACGGGCAACCTTCGCGGCCTGCCCTGGATGTTGATCGCGGCGGGAGGCTTCATTCTGCTGCTGGCGTGCGCCAACGTCGCCGGGCTGTTGGTGGCGCGCGGCGTGGCGCGGCAGCGGGAGACGGCGGTGCGGATGGCGCTGGGGGCGGGGCGGGTGCGAGTCATGCGTCAGGTGCTAGCCGAGGGCATGATTTTGGGCGTGGCGGGCGGGGCATGCGGCGGGTGGCTGGCGTGGGCGCTGCTCGGCAGCTTGCGTTGGCTGCACCCGCCGTACTGGGTACGGACAGCGCATGCCGGCGCGGGAATTATCGTGGCGGCGAGCGCCGCGGCGGCGTTGGCGGCGGGCGTGATCGCGAGCCTGGCGCCGGCGTGGCGGACGACGCGCCGGCCGGTCACCGAGGCGCTGAATGCCGGCGGCGCGGTGACGGCGGGAGGGCCGGAGCGACTGCGGGGGCGGCTGGTGGCGGCGGAGCTGGCAATGGCACTGGTGCTGGCGGTTTCGGCGGGCGTGCTGATCCGGACGGTTGCGGAGCTGACTTCACAACCGCTTGGATTCAACGCCAGCCATGTGTTCACCACGGGGTTTGGCGTGCCGTTCAACCCGCGCGCGCCGACGGCGGGACAACGGTTCTACCAGAGCGTGTTGCTGCGGGTGCGCTCGCTGCCCGGCGTGAAGGCGGCGGCGCTGACCGGTGGCCTTCCCTTTGACGGTTATGCGTTCGTGCCGATGACGTTGCGCGCCCAGGTGGTCGACACAGTCGTTAACTATGTGACGCCCGGCTACTTTTCGACGCTGGGTATCACCATTCTGCGCGGACGCGGATTCGGACCGGAGGACCGATCTGGAATGCCAGATGTGGTGATCGTGAACCGGACCATGGCGAAGGAGTTCTGGCCGGGCGGGAATCCGCTGGGGCGGCAGTTCACAACCAAACTGAAGTTCGCCCCCGGGCCGTTTACGGTAGTTGGCGTGGCCGGTGACGCACAGGTCGCCGCTTACGGCTGGAAGGTTCGACCGGAGATGTACTTTTCCGAGGCGCAGGTCCCGCGGGCTGGGTTGCGGCTCGTCCTGAAGACCGCAGGCGATCCGGCGGCGATGCTGCGGCCGGAGTAGCGCGGG
>JAKAOE010000362.1 GCA_021823305.1 Acidobacteriota bacterium | reverse complement strand
ATCTGACGCCTCCGCCATCGTCTTCAGCGGCATCGCCCACGGCTTCACCAACCTCTACATTCTCCAGACCGCGACCGGCTCCGTGAAGCAGTTGACCGACGATCAGTTCGCCGAACTCCAGCCCGCCTGGTCGCCCGACGGCCGCCAGATCGCCTTCGTCACCGACCGCTTCACCACCAACCTCGCCGATCTCGCTCCCGGCCCCTACCGCATCGCCCTCATGGACATGCAAATTGGTGCCGTCACCGAATTCTCCAGCTCGCTCGCCGGCGACGAGACCAATCCCCAGTGGTCGCCCGGCGGCCAAACGCTCTACTTCCTCAGCGACGCCACCGGCATCGCCAACCTCTATCGCCAATCCCTCAATGGCGGCGCGACCGAAGCCCTCACCAACACCGCCACCGGCATCGCCGGCATCACCCCGCTCAGTCCCGCCTTCAGCGTTGCGCAGCGGAGCGGGGAAGTGGTCTATAGCCAATTCGCCCAGGGCGGCTACGAGCTGGTGCGCCTCGCGCCCGCCGCCAACGCCGCCGTCGCCGCCGCCACCGTCGCCAAGCTCGATCCCGCGCTGTTGCCGCCGCGCCAATCCGACACAGGCGAGGTCGCTTCCGCGCTGGCCAACGCCCAAGCCGGCTTGGTCTCGTCCGCGCCCTTCACCACCGCGCCCTACCATCCCGCGCTGCGCCTCAACTACATCGCCCCGCCCAGCATCGCCGTCGGCGTCAGTCCGTTCGGCACGATGCTCGGCGGCGGCACCGCCTTCGTCTTCAGCGACCTGCTCAACTACAACACCTTCACCGTCAGCGTCGAATCCCTCGGCGCCGACACCGGCGGCTTCGTGCGCAACCTCTCCGGCCAGGCCGTCTACCTCGACGAGAGCCATCGCTGGACCTGGGGTGTCGGCGGCGGCCAGACGCCCTATCTCAGCGGCGCCTTCACCGCCGGCGTCGCCAACGTCAACGGCTCCCCCGTCCTGGTCAACCAGTTCCTCACCCTCTGGCAACTCGACCGCCAGGTGGTCGGCATCGTGAGCTATCCCTTCAGCCGCGCTCAGCGCGTCGAGTTTTCCGCCGGCTACGAAAACATCGGCTTTGCCGCCCGCGCCGAAGACCAGTACGTGGATCCGCTCACCGGCATCGTGCTCGCCGATCTGAGTCAGGACGTGCCTGCCCCGGCCGCGCTCAACTTCGCTATCGCCAGCGGCGCTCTCGTCTACGACACCTCGATCTTCGGTGGCGCCAGTCCGGTGCGCGGCCAGAGCTACCGCCTCCAGGTGGGCATGAACGCCGGCTCGCTCGATTACGCCACCACGCTCGCCGACTATCGCCGCTACCTCGCGCTCGCGCGCCCGCTCTCGCTCGCCGGCCGCGTGCTCACGTACGGCCGCTACGGCTCCGGCGCCGGCGATCCGCGCCTCCAGCCCCTCTTCCTCGGCTACTCCGCCCTCGTCCGCGGCTACGACGCCGAATCCTTCTCCGCCTCCGAGTGCGGCCCCGGGCTCCAGACCACCGGCGTCTGTCCCGTCTTCGACCGCCTGCTCGGCAGCAAGCTCGGCGTCGCCAACGGCGAGGTCCGCCTCGAGCTCACCGGCCCGCTCGGCGTCTGGATGACGCCCCGCGTCCCGCCGGTCGAGCTCGCGCCCTTCTTCGATGCCGGCGTCGCCTGGACCGCCGCCGACAAGCCCGGCCTGCTCGGCGGCCACCGCCAGGGCGTCACCAGCGAGGGCGTCACGCTGCGCGCCAACCTGCTCGGCATCCTCGTCGGCGCCGTCACCCTCGCTTTCCCCAACAACCGCCCCGGCGTCGGCCACGTCTGGGAGTTCACCTTTCTCCCCGGCTTCTGACCGCCCCGTTAGAGCTGCATCCCGAGTCGTGCCGCCAGCGCCCGCCGCCCGGTGCGCGTCACCGCCAGCGCCCGCGTCTCCGCTTCGCGCCGCACCCAGCCGCGCCGCAGCGCCATCGCCAGCACCTCCGCCCCCAGCGCGCCCGCCAGGTGCCAGCGCCGCTCCGTCCAGTCCAGGCACCCGAACGCGAACCGCCGCCGCCCCACTCGCGCCGCCGCCACGTCCACGCCCAGCGCTTCCAGCCCCGCTTCCCCCGCCGCCGTCACCGCGTACTCGCGTCCGGCGCCGCGCTGCAGCCACCCCAACGCCTGCAGCCGCTCGTGAATCCGCACCCCCAGGATCCCGGCAAGATGGTCGTAGCAGCTCCGCGCCGCCCGGATCGGTGCCGCCGGCGCCGCCGCGCGCGCCATGTCTGCCGCCGCGTTCCCCCCCGCCGCCACGCACAGCGCCTCCAACAACGCCCCCGTCTCCGGCCCGCGCAGCCGGTAGTAGCGGTGCCGCCCCGCCGCCGCCGCTTCCACCAGCCGCGCCGCCTCCAGCCGCCGCAAATGCGTGCTCGCCGTCGCCGCCCCCACTCCGCCCACCGCCGCCAGTTCCGTGCTCGATCGCGGCCGTCCGTCCAGCAGGTGCAGCAGCATCCGCGCCCGCGCCGGCGCCGCCAACGCCGCCCCGATCCGCGCCGCCCGTAGAGCCGGCGTGTCCGGCTTCGGCTCTCCTCCTGCAGCCATGCTTTGATGATAATCGAAGCGTCGCCCTCGCACCGGATGCATACTGGCGATAATGAGCGCCAGGCCCCCCGATAGCTCCCCCCGTGGCTCCGCAATGACGCGTCGCTCGACCCTGCGATGGCTGGGCGTTGGCGGCGCGCTGCTTGCCGCGGGAAACACGGCCTGGTTGCCACACCGCGAGGACAACACAACCATGCTCACCTGCTTGATCCGGTACCAGATTGATCCTTTTCAGCGCGCCGCCTTCAAGGATTACGCCGAAGCCTGGAGCGAAATCATCCCACGCTGCGGCGGGCAGCTGGTCGGCTACTTCCTCCCCGACGTCGGCACCAACGACGTCGGCTACGGCCTGATCTCCGTCCGCAGCCTGGCGGCCTACGCCGCCTACCAGCAGCGCCTGCACGAGGATCCGGCCGCGCAGCGCAACTTCGCCTTCGCGCAGCAGAAGCGCATCATTCTGCGCGAGGAGCGCAGCTTCCTCGAGCCCGTCGCCAAAACTTACGGTATGCCGCTCATCCGCTGACCGCGGCAGCGGCCGCACCAGCCGGGGTGTCACGCTCCGGGAAGGGGCGAGACGCAAGCGATGCTAGGACGCAGGGAGGCCGGGCGGAGGAGCGTACAGAGAAGTACGTGACGACGCCCGGCCGACCGAGGACAACGCAGTGCGCCGCGTATCGCCCCGCCCTAGAATT
>JAKAOE010000361.1 GCA_021823305.1 Acidobacteriota bacterium | reverse complement strand
CCTCCATATTGGCGGCCAGGCGGGCGGCGGCGCCGCGCAGCGGTTGCAACTCGTCGCCGGGCAGCAGATTGGGCGGCGGCGGGGCGGGCGCGGACGCGGCGGGCGGCGGCGCCGCGCCATTGCCGGCACGGCCGTGGTGGAAGCGCTCGAAGATGGCGCGCCACTCCTCCGGCACGGCTTGGGCATTGGCCTGATAGAGACGCCACAGCTCTTCGCCGTAGCCCTCGTTCGCTCCCAGGGTCTCGAGGTAGGCTGCGAGCCCGGGTTCCGCTTCGCTGATGGACACTGGATCTCCGTCGTACTCTCTTAAAATTATAAAATGGCTCTTGCGATCGACCCACAGCAGCGGCTCCTCCTCTGGCAACGCCTGGCGACCGAGATCGAGCGCTACCAACGGCAGGTGAGCGGGACGCGGGTGGCGCCCGAGCTCGATCCGGCGCGGCTGCGCGCGGCGCTGGCACGGTTCGACTTCGCCCGGCCGCTGCCGCCGCCGGAGGCGCTGGAGTTCGCGGTCGAGGGGCTGTGGCGCGACCAGGTGCACACGCCGCACCCGCGCTACTTCGGCCTGTTCAACCCGGCGCCGGCGACCATGGGGATCGCCGCGGACGCGCTGGTGGCCGCGTTCAACCCGCAAATCGCCGCCTGGAGCCACAACCCGTTCGCGGCGGAAGTCGAGCGGCACCTGGTGAATTCGCTGGCGGCCAAGTTCGGCTACGTCGCCGGGGACGCCGACGGGGTGTTCGCCAGCGGGGGCGCGGAGGCCAATCACACCGCGCTGCTGTGTGCGCTGACCGAGGCCGAGCCGGCGTTCGCGCGCCACGGCGTGTGGGCGTTCACCGCGCCGCCGGTGGTGTACGTCTCGCGGCTGGCGCACGATTCGGTGGCCAAGGCGGCGCGGCTGTGCGGCCTGGGCGCGGAGAGCGTGCGCGCGCTGCCGGTGGATCAGGAGCTGCGGCTGACGGCGGCGGCGGTGGCGGAGGCCGCGGCAGCCGACCGGGCGCAGGGCCGGAAGCCGCTGCTGGTGGTGGCGACCGCGGGCTCGACCGCGGCGGGCGTGGTGGACCCGATCGGCGAGATCGCCGCCGCCGCCGCCGAGGCCGGCTGCTGGCTGCACGTGGACGCCGCCTGGGGCGGATTCGCGGCGCTGCTGCCCGAACTGCGCGCGCTGGTGGCGGGCATCGAGCGCGCCGACTCGATCACCTTCGACGCGCACAAGTCGCTATCCGTGCCCATGGGCGCGGGCATCTTCCTGACCCGGCATCGCGATATCCTCAGCCGGACGTTCGGCATGGCGACCGACTACATGCCGCGCGACGCGGCCGGAGTGGAAGCGCCGCCGCCCGATCCCTTCGCCCACTCGATGCAGTGGTCGCGGCGCTTCATCGGGCTGAAGCTGTTCCTCTCGCTCGCGGTTGCGGGCTGGCCGGGATACGAGGAGGCGCTGCGCCACCAGGTCGCCATGGGCGAGTTGCTGCGGCACGGGGCGGCGGCGGACGGCTGGCGCATCGCGAACGTGACGCCGCTGCCGCTGGTGCTGATGGCCGACGCCGGCTGCGACATTGCGGCGACGGTGCGGGCGGTGGTGACGTCGGGCGAAGCCTGGATCTCGAGCGTGCCGCTGCCTTCCGGCGAGCGCGCGGTGCGCGCGTGTATCACCAACTACGCGACCCAGCCGGCGGACGTCGAGGCGCTGCTCGACGCCCTGCGGCGCCACCGGGTCAGGCGGTGACGGCGGCGAAGGCTTCCTGTTCGGCGGGACGGGCGGGGGCGCCGGCGAAGCGGGCGCCGGCGGGGACGGCGTCGTGCTTCATCAGGACGGCGTGGGGGGCCAGACGGGCGTTGTCGCCCAGGCTGGCGCCGTAAAGGACGACGGTGTCGTCGCCCACGGTGGCGGCGGCGCCGACGTGGATGAGGTCCATCTTCAGCAGGCGATCCTCGAAGGTGTGGGACTGCATGTGGCCATTGACGGTGGCGCCATCGTCGAAGATCAGCATGTCGGGGTCCACCACCTGGGCGAAGCCGGGGCCGAGCGCGACGCGGCGGCCGATGCGGAGACCCATCAGACGGAGGAATTGGTTGAGCAGCAGCGTGCCTTCGAGCGGGCCGAGCACGGGCTGGCCCCAGTACTCCCAGGCCATGTAGAGGATGTCCCAGCGGCCGCACCAGCATGACCAGAAATGGCGCTCGCCGGGCCGCACGCGGCCGAGCAGCGTCCACTTGGCGGCGGCGACCGCGAGCATGGCGGCTAACATCGCGGCGGCGGTAAGGGCGGGCGCGACGAGCCACGCAATGATCCGGACGGGGCCGGAGGCGGCGTAAAGGGCGGCAAGCCAGAGACCGGCGAGGAAGAGCGGCAGCGCCGGCAGGCCGAGCCGGGCGAGCTCCCAGAACAGACGGGTGGCGAAGCGCAACGGACCGGGAGAGTGGCTCAAGCGGCGGTCTACGGCGGCGGCGCGGCGGGGTAGCTCCATCGGCGGCTGGCCGAACCAGGCGGTGCCAGCGCGGGTCTGGGCGGGGTCGGGGATGGTGGCGACGCCGACGAACAGATCGTCCGGCCACTCGTAGCCCGCGGGGACGACGGCGTGGTTGCCGATGAAGCTGCGCGCGCCGAGGCGGGTGGGCTCAACCGCAAGCGTGCCGCGATGGCGGCGCGGGCCGGCGAGGTAGATGCCGTCGGCGAAGAAGCACTCGTCGCCGACTTCGACCGCGGCCGGGACGACGTCGAGGATGGTGCTGATCTCGCAGCCGCGGCCGACGCGCATGCCCGCGGCGCGCAGCCACAGCGGCCAGAACATGGTGCCGGCGAGCCAGCGGCCGGATTCCTCGAGGAGGCGTCCGGCGGCGTGGAGGCGGATCGCCGCCAGGCTCCAAAGGCTGACCGGGCCGCGTGGCAGGCGCCCGAGCCAGCGCGCGGCGAGCGCGCGCGCCGCCAGGGAGGCGATCAGCACGAGTGCGACGAGCGCGGTGGCGGCGGCAATGGCGGCGGGGTCGAAGCGCGGGGCGAAAATCCAATCCGTCAGGCGCGCGACCAGGGCGGAGGGCAGCAGCGCGGCGGCAAGCACCAACGGGAGCGCGGCCGCGAGCACGCTGGCGGCGCGGCCGGTGAGCGTCAGCGCGGCGTGGGCCGTAGGGACGAGCTCGCCGCCGGCGATTTCAGGCGCTTCCGCGGCCCGGCCGGCGGGCGCGGCGGGCGTTCCTTCCCAGCGTTCGCCGGGGGAGACTTCGGCACCGGCGGACAGCCAACTCAGCGGCCCAAGCCAGGC
>JAKAOE010000360.1 GCA_021823305.1 Acidobacteriota bacterium | reverse complement strand
TCCGATCTGAGCTGCTTGAGGTGCGCCGCCAGCTCCTCCTCGGAGGCGAACTCGTCCAGCGATTCGTCCAGCGGCGGCGTGGCGTAGTCGCCCTCGGCCACGCCCACCAGCGACATGTCCAGCGGCCGCAGCACGCTCTGCGGCGTGATGTTGTGCTCCTGGTTGAAGGCCTCCTGCAGCGCCCGCCGCCGCTCGGTCTCGGCGATCGCCTGTTGCATCGAGCCGGTCATGGCGTCGGCGTAGAGCAGCGCGCGGCCGTTGAGGTGCCGCGCCGCGCGCCCCATGGTCTGGATGAGCGAGCCGGTGGAGCGCAGAAAGCCTTCCTTATCCGCGTCGAGGATCGCCACCAGCGAGACCTCGGGCAGATCCAGCCCCTCGCGCAGCAGGTTGATGCCGATCAGCACGTCGAACTCGCCGCGGCGCAGGTCGCGCAGGATCTTCACCCGTTCCAGCGTCTCGATCTCGCTGTGCAGATAGCGGCACTTCACCCCGACTTCGCCGTAGTACTCGGCCAGATCCTCCGCCATGCGCTTGGTCAGCGTGGTCACCAGCACGCGCTCGCGCCGGGCGGTGCGGGCACGAATCTCGGCCAGCAGGTCGTCCACCTGGCCCTTGCTGGGCCGCACCTCGACCGCGGGATCGAGCAGCCCGGTGGGCCGGATCACCTGCTCGATCACCTGCCCGTTGGTCTGCTCGCGCTCGTACGGCCCGGGCGTGGCCGAGACGTAGACTACCTGCCCGATGCGCTGGTTAAACTCGTCGAACTTCAGCGGACGGTTGTCGAGCGCGCTCGGCAGCCGGAAGCCATACTCCACCAGCGTGCGCTTGCGCGCCTGGTCGCCGTTGAACATGCCGCGCAACTGCGGCACCGTCTGGTGGCTCTCGTCAATGAACACCACCGCGTCGGTGGGCAGGTAGTCGAGCAGCGTCGGCGGCGGCTGCCCGGGCGCGCGGCCGGTGAAGTGGCGCGAGTAATTCTCGATGCCGTGGCAGTAGCCGATCTCGCGCATCATCTCGATGTCGAAGCGGGTGCGCTGCTCCAGCCGCTGCGCCTCGGCCACCTTGCCCAGCGACTGCAGATGCGGCCGCCACTCGCCCAACTCGCGCAGGATGGAGCGGATCGCCTCCTCCTTGGTCTCCGGCCGCATCACGTAGTGCGATTTGGGGTAGATCGGCAGCCGCTGGTAGGTTTGCCGCGTCTCCAGCGTCACCGGGTCCACCTGCGACAGGCGCTCGATCTGGTTGCCGAAGAGCTCGATGCGGTAGGCGTAGTCGTCGTAGGTGGGGTAGACCTCGATGATATCGCCGCGCACGCGGAACGTCCCGCGCTGGAAGTCGAGGTCGTTGCGCTGGTACAGGATGTCCACCAGCTTGCGCAGAATCTGCTCGCGCCGCAGGAACTGCCCGGCTTCAAGCAGCAGCAGCATGCCGTAGTAGGCCTCGGGCGAGCCCAGGCCGTAGATGCACGACACCGACGCCACGATGACGCAGTCGCGCCGCTCGAACAGCGAGCGCGTGGCCGAGAGGCGCAGCTTGTCGAGCTCGTCGTTGACCGTCGCCTCCTTTTCGATGTAGAGGTCGGCGGCGGGCACGTAGGCCTCGGGCTGGTAGTAGTCGTAGTAGGAGACGAAGTACTCGACCGCGTTGCCGGGGAAGAAGCTCTTGAACTCGTGGTAGAGCTGCGCCGCCAGCGTCTTGTTGTGCGCCAGCACCAGCGCCGGCCGCTTCAGCGCGGCGATCACCCTGGCCATGGTGTAGGTCTTGCCGCTGCCGGTGACGCCGAGCAGCACCTGCGCCGCCTCGCCCGCCCGCGCCCCCTCCACCAGCGCCTGGATTGCCGTGGGCTGATCCCCCCGCGGCTCGTAGGCGCTACGCAGTTCGAAATCCATGGCTTAAGGGTAGCAGCCGGCGGGATGCAGCAGCGGCTTGCGGGAATGATGCTCTCGCTGGCGCTCGTGCCGCATCTGGCCGGAGGCTTCTGGGCGTTGCGCGCGCCCCTGCGCCATGATGGTGAGTTCACAGCCAGACACAGCGACCGGACCGCAAACGCGCGGCGACCGTGCGGCGGTATTACTTGCCTAATGCCGCTAATGAAAGCGTCTGCGCGCGCGGATGACTCGAAATCCACAAATACATCATTGACATGATATCAACAGTGTGTTCCAATGCTGTCGTTCAGGCGGCCGCGGGCAACGCTGGCCGCCGGGAGGAGTGCACCGTGGCTACCCGTCGCCGTGATGTCCTGATTCGTGGCGGATCCGCGTTGCTGGGCGCAGCCGGACTCGCCGCACTTCCCACGCGCGCCGCGCCGGTGGCAGCCGGCCCGGCCGCTACCGCACCCGCCGCATCGCGAGAGCTCTTCGGGCGGAACTGGCGCATCGCCTCGCGCGACGTGCGCAAGGGCGAGCTGCCCGCCGCGGGCGTGCGCCTGCTGATCCGCGGCGAGCTCTACGACGCCAGCTCCGGCGGCCGCAAGGTGGGCGATTTCTTCGCCACCGCGCACCGCCTGAGCACGCCGGGCAAAGCCGTGCCGCAGGCGCCCGGCAGTCTCGAGCTGCACACCTTCGTCTTTGCCGACGGCACGCTGGTCGGCAGCGGCGTGGCGTCGTCGGCGGCCGCCAGCGAAGGCGAATTCGCCATCGTCGGCGGCACCGGCCGTTATCTGGGGGCGCGCGGCTCCTACCACGCCGCGCAGAGCCACCGCGAGCTGGGCGGGACCGGAACCGCGACCTTTTCCCTGAGGCTGATCTAGAGGAGGCGACTATGGCGTTTGAAGCGTATCTGAAAATCGACGGCGTCGGTTCCGCCAGCGACAAGGGCATCCAATTGGAAAGCTTCAGTTGGGGCGTCTCGAATTCGGCCACGCCCACCAGCGGGCTGGGGGACGGCGGCGCGGCGAGCTTCACCGATTTCTCGTTCAATTCGCTGGTCGGGCAACACTCGCCGCAACTGTTCGAGAAGTGCGCCACCGGCCAGCACCTCTCGGCCGCGTTGCTCTCCATCTATGGCGCGCCCGCGGCGATCTACATCAAGTTCAGCGATGTGCTGGTGTCGAACTACTCGTTCAACGAGCAGGCGCTGCAAAAGGTGCGCGACGAGGTCAACCTTAAATTCACGACGGTGTTCAGCGCGGCCCCGGTGGACTCCGTTTCGCTGAACTTCTCCAAGATCGAGTTCGACTTCGGCGGCACCGTCGGCAGCGGCGGGAGTTCGAAGATCGGGTAGCCTGCCGGGCGGCTACGCCGCCGGCTCGAGAAAGCCCTGCT
>JAKAOE010000359.1 GCA_021823305.1 Acidobacteriota bacterium | reverse complement strand
GCTCGCCTCGGCGTTCTCGGCTGTGATGTCGTACCAGTGTTCGGTCCGTGTGAAGCAGAGGAGGAGACACCACGAAGCCGACGTAACCGAAAGGGCACCGCCCAGCTCCTGTCCGCCACCCCCATCGCCCTCTGGTTCGACAGCGGCAGCGCCCGCCTTCGCCCCTCAACCATCCAGCTCATTGACCGCTGCCGGCAGCGCGGCGGCACGATCCTCTTCAGCGCCGTCTCCGCCTGGGAAATCGCCCTCCTGGTCGATACCGGCTGCATCGAGCTGGATGTCCCGGTCGCCGACTGGGTCGATCGCTTCTGCTCCCAGCCCGGCGTCGCCCCGCTCCCGCTCGACCCAGCCGCCGCGTCCCGCGCCTACATGCTCCACCCCTTCGCCCACCGCGACCCCGGCGACCGCCTCCTAATGGCCACCGCCATCGCCGCCGACGCCCCACTCGTCACCTACGACGACCGCATCCTCGCCTTCGCCAAACGCCACGGCCGCCAAATCCGCTTCTCCGCCACCACCTAGCTTCCAACCCCGAGCCCGGTTGCAGGAACGCCGCGGCGCGTCGAGAGCCCCACGGGACACCGCTCACCCTGCCCCTTGCCCACGCGTCCAGCGCCGTACAACCGTCCCCCGGCTCCCGCTCCACCGTCCGCTGAGCGGCGCCCTTGCAGTAGTCCCCAGCCTACGCTTCGGCGGGTCGGACGATATCGAGCACCCGGAACACCCTCGGCCGCTCTCCCGGCAGACGTAACACTACTTCATCCCCCCGAACCGCTCCGAGCAGACATTGCGCCAGCGGTGCGCCCCGAGCGATCACACCGGCACCGCGGTCAACCTGGTCACGAGAAATCCTGACAAACATCACCTCATCGGGATTTAAAACGCTCGCGTATCGCACCGTGTCCCCCACGCTCACTTCAGGCTCCGCATCCTCGCCTTCTCCGCCGGACGGCTCGCTCACGTCCGCCGGCGCGGCCGTGCTTGGGCCCTCCTCGACCCACGTCTGGCCGCCCCGTCTCTCCGGCACCCACGCCTGCCTCAGCTCTTGAAGGAACCGCAGCAGCCTTTCCGACTCCCCGTCTGGATCCCGGAACCAATCAGTCGACCAAATGCGCCATATCCTCCCCTCCCAACCCAGGGACTCGAGTATTTCCTGTCGGATCCTATCGCGGTCCCGGACAGATCTTGCCGCATGGTAGGTGGCACCGTCGCACTCGACGGCGGCAAGGTACGCGCCAGGGTGGTCAGGATGCCGGACCGCAACATCGATCCTATAGCCAGCGGCGCCAAGCTGGCGCGCGATCTCATACCCGTGACGGAGCAGCATCTCACCCACCGCGACCTCGAACTCGCTCTCGGCAGCCCCGCCCGTCTCAAGGGCCTCCTCCAGCGCGCCCGTCTGCGCGAAGGTGAGATACGCCTTGAAGGCGCGCGTGCCCCTCGGCGTCGCCGCATCCGTGACAATGTCCTCTGGGCGCAGCGAGGTCACAAGCGTCACCGACCGGCGCGCCCGCGTGAAGAGCACGTTAAGCCGCCGCCAGCCATTGTCCCGGCTGATTGGGCCAAAATTCTGACGGACAACCGCCGCGCCTGGGGGCTTGCCAAAGGTGGTGGAGATTATCACCGCGTCGCGCTCGTCGCCCTGCATGTTTTCCAGGTTTTTGACTATAAGACGTTCACCGCGCTCCTCCCACGCGCGGCAGTACTCCTGCAAGGCGGGATCGGCCTCCCTCTTGTCGAGTAAATCCTCGACCAGCTGGCACTGCTGCGAGTTCAACGTAATCACGCAAAGCGACTGGTCCGCGCGGGTGCGCGCGTGCTCAGCAACAAGGTCGATCACCCGCATCGCCTCGCGGACGTTCTTCTGGTCCTCGTAAACCGCGTCACTCAGATATATCGCACTAACCCCGAAACCCGCTCCCCGGCAGTAGGGCGACGGGAACACCACGAGCCGCCCATCGTAAAAATGCCGGTTTGAAAACGCAATCAGCGATTCGTGCCTCGACCGGTAGTGCCAGCGCAGGCCGCGCTTGGGAAGAACACCAGCGCAGAGGTCAAGGATGCTTTCCGCCTCCGCAGCAGCAAACCCCTCCGGCTCCTCCTGCGCCATTCGCGTAAAAAACGCGGTGGGCGGGAGCTGATTAGGATCGCCGACGACGACAAGCTGCCTGCCACGCGCTACGGCGCCAAGCGCCTCCTCCGGCCGCAGCTGCGACGCCTCGTCCATGACAACCAGATCGAACATCTGCTCTCGTGGCAGATACTGAGCCACCGACTGCGGGCTCATCATGAAGCACGGCTTTAGCTCTTGGGCCGCGCACCCCGCGCGCAGCATAAGCTCGCGCACACGCAGACGCGGCCTCCGCTGCGCCAACACGTGGGCGACAAGCTCCATCTCGGTGAGGTCACCCACGCGCGCGCCTCTTTCGCCGGCGGGCGGATCAGCCGCCCGGATGCAGTCGCCAGCGATGGCAGCGCCACGGGCGCCGATCACCGCCTTGTCGGCTTCACGAAAATCGGCGGCTGCCGATTTCTCGAAGTGGTGCAGTTCGGGAGCCGCCCTGTAGGCCTCGCGGAGCATGCTGCGCAGCGCGCACGCCTCGTACGCATCCGTCCAGGCTTCCGGCGGTACGCCACCCGCCTCGCAGGCCCCGATAAATTGCGCCAAGCCAAGTCCCTCGGCCGTCCGCCAGTTCGCCACGAAATCCGCCCATCGGCTGATTTCCCGCCCTCGCCCCTTGACAAGCAGGAGTCGCCGCGCGAAGCCCCGCCAGAACCCAACGACGCCTTCCTCCGGGCGAGCACCCGCCCATTCGGACGGGTCGAACCTCCCAAACTGCGCGAGGGCCGTGCCAAGCGCGGCCGAGCGCTCGGCCGCCCCCAAAAGCTGGCGTATCCGCCCGGATATAAGGTCGCAAGCACGCGCCGAGGGATGTGAGGCGATATACGCGCGAATCTGCGGGTGCAAATCACTGCACGCGATTTCCCTCGCTATCCGGTGGACCTTCAAAAGCGCGTCAATGTCGGTGTCCACGCCTCTGAACTCTGGACCGAGGAACGCCGGCCTCATCCCCTCCACCCCCTCGCGGAGTCG
Organism: Acidobacteriota bacterium; assembly: GCA_021823305.1. Classification (GTDB taxonomy): domain Bacteria; phylum Acidobacteriota; class Terriglobia; order Terriglobales; family SCQP01; genus SCQP01. The sequence continues at coordinate 175 of JAKAOE010000359.1, read as the reverse complement.
AGCCCTTGCCGAAGCCGCCTCCAACGCAGCGCGAAACGCAGCGAGCGAGGCGTCCGGCACCGCAAGCGCGGCGACCACCGGCGCAGCCCCTCTCATCGAGCTCAAAACTCCCATCAGCAGCTGCTGCAGCCCCCCGCCACCCGCCTCCGCCAAGAACCCCTGCGCGCGGTCCAAG
>JAKAOE010000358.1 GCA_021823305.1 Acidobacteriota bacterium | reverse complement strand
CGCCTTCGCCGCCGCCAATCCTGACCTGCTGGAAGGCAAAAACGCCGCCCTGCTGGCGTACTACCGCCCTGCCACCCTCGCCTCGCCCCTGGCGCGCCGAGTCTTCGTGCTCCCCGACCGTCCGGAAGCGGTCCCTGCCAACCAATAGACAGAGCCCTCGCGCGGTGCTATATCTGTAGCCGTCCACCCGCTTCGCCCCTCGGCGCGGGGCCGGTGGCAGGAGGCCGCTATGGTGTTTGGCGGGTTGTCCCTTCTTACCTGGCTGATCATCGCCTGGGCGGTGGTCGCGGCGCTTCTCGTCCTGCTGATGATCTATCGCGGCATCATCGGCATGCACCAGGAAAACCAGCTCTTCCTGGCCGAATCGGAACGCGCCTTCGAGGCCGAGTCGGCGGCGGCCGACGCGCGCGCCGCCAAGCTGACGCCGTACATCCGCGCGGCCTCGGGGATCGCGATCGTGCTCGCGGTCGCGGTGGTGGCGATCTTCGTGACGCAGACGCTGGCGCGCTTCTAGCGCACCGCGTTTGCCGGTCGGAGGTGGGCGGCCGCGTGCGGCCGCTTCCGCTATTAGTCCGCCTTGGCGGCGTCCTCGTCGGCTTCGCGCTCGATGACGACGTGCAGTTCGGCGTCCACGCCCTTGAACAGGTGCGCCTTGACCTTGTGCTCGCCCAGCGACTTCAGCGGGTCGGGGAGCTCGATCTGGCGCCGCTCGATCTCGAAGCCCTTGGCGTCGAGCGCGTGCTTGACGTCCATCGAGGTCACCGAGCCGAACAGGGTGTCGTGCTCGCCGGCGCGCCGCGTGAACACCAGGCGCAGCTTGGCCAGCTCGGCGCCCAGCGCCAGCGCGGCCTCGCGGTCGCGCGCTTCCTGGCGCGCGGCGGAGGCGCGCATCTGTTCGATGTTGCGCAGGTTGGCCGGCGTGGCCTCGATCGCCTTGCGCCCCGGCAGCAGGTAGTTGCGCCCGTAGCCGTCGGCGACCTTCACCACGTCGCCCTTGCGCCCCAGCTTGGGCAGGTCTTCCTTCAGGATCACTTGCATGGTTACAACTCCGCCGCGAAGGGCAGCAGCGCGATCTGCCGCGCCTGCTTGATGGCGCGCGTGAGCGTGCGCTGGTGGCGGGTGCAGGTGCCGCTGATGCGCCGCGGCACGATCTTGCCCCGCTCCGCCACGAACTGCTGCAGCACGCGGTAATCCTTGTAGTCAATCCGGTCGATGCGCTCGACGCAGAACTTGCACACCTTGCGCCGGCGCACGAACGACTTTTTCGGGCCGCCCGGCCGGGGGCCGCCCGGGCCGCCGGCGGGACGCTTGCCTTCATTCATGGGTTCCATTCTCCTTGTTCCTCCTGCGGGTGGGTTCAGAGCGCGGCCGGCGGCTGCGCCTGCGCCTCGCCCGCCGTCTCCGCCGCCGGCGCCGCCGCCGCCGGGGACGGCGCGGGACGGCGCTTGAGCCGCGCCTCGCGCCGCTGGCGCGCCTTCTCCAGGCGCTTCTCGCCTTCGTCGGTGCGCACCGCCAGATACTTGATCACCGGCTCGCTGATGCGCAGCCGGCGCTGCAGTTCGTGAATCGCATCGGCGCCGCCGGCCAGGTCGAACAGCACGTAATTGCCTTCGCGGAAGCCGCGCACGCGGTACGCCAGGCGCCGGCGTCCCAGCCGGTCCACCTTGCGCATCTGGACGCCGGCGGAGGCGGCCACGGCCTCCAGCCCCGCCACCAGCTTGTCGCTTTCGTCGTCGGCCAGGTCGGGCCGCAGGATGAACATCACTTCGTAGGTTCGATTCATATCCGTTTGCCTTACGCTTCGCCGGCCGGGCGCGAGGGCGTGTTGTACAGACTCATCGCCTTCGCCACGCCTTCGGCCATCATCATTTCGATCGCGTCGGCGGCGGTCGCCGCCGTCTCCTCCGCCCGCGCCCGCTCGGCCTTGCCCCAGCGGTGCAGCACGAACTCCACCCGGTCCTCGACGCGGTGGCCGGGCGCGATACCGAGCCGCAGCCGCGCGAACTCGGTTGTGCCCAGGCTGGCCACGATCGAGCGCAGCCCGTTGTGGCTGCCGGCGGAGCCGCGCTCGCGCAGGCGCATCGCGCCCAGCGGCAGGTCGAGCTCGTCGCACACCGCCACCCAGCCGTCCACCGGACGCTTCGCGAGCAGCTGCCGCACCGCCTGGCCGCTCAGGTTCATATAGGTCTGCGGCTCCGCCAGCCAAAGCTGCCGTCCGCGCCAGGGCCCGCGGCCGGTGACCGCCTGGCACTCGCGCGTGTGCAGCCGGATGCCGGCGCGGCGCGCCAGCTCCTCCACCACGAGGAAACCGAAATTGTGCGGTGTCCAGTCATACTCCGGCCCGGGATTGCCCAGCCCCACCACCAGAAACGGCGCGCTGTCGGGCATCTCCCGCGCTCACTACTTCTTCTTCTCCTTCTCCGCGCCTTTTTCCGCCGCCTTCTCCTTGGCCGGCTCGGCGCCCTCCTCTTCCGCCTTGCCCTTCTTGATCACTTCCGGCTCGGCCGCCGCCGGCGCTGCTTCCGCCGGCGCCGCTTCCACTACTTCCTTGACCGCGACCACGTGCGCGATCACCCGGTCGGGGTCGGTCAGCACCCGCCGCCTGCCTTCCAGCTTGAGCTCGCCGACGCGGAAGTTCTGCCCGATCAACAGCGCACCGACGTCGACGGTGATGTGCTCGGGAATTTCGGCCGGCAGGCACTCGATCTCGATTTCGCGCGTCACCAGCTCGAGGATGCCGCCCTGGGTCTTCACCCCCGCCGCCTCGCCCACGGTGTGCACCGGAATCCTGACCCGGATCGCCTGGTCCATGGCGATGCGCTTGAGATCCACGTGCAGCAGGTGCCCCTGCAGCGGCTCGCGCTGCGCCTCGACCACCATCGCGGCCGTGGTCTCGCCGCCGGCCACGGTCAGTTGGAAGATGGTGTTGTGGCCCGCTTCGGAGCGCAGGATGTGCAGCACCTGCTTCGGATCCAGCGTCAGGCTCAGCGCCTGGCCCTTGGCCCCGTAGAGCGTCGCGGGGATCCGTCCCGCCCGCCGCAACTGCCGCGCCGGCCCCTTGCCCGATGTGGTGCGCGGCTCCGCCGCCAGCGAAATCTCGATTGCCATAACCCGTCTGCTCCTTCGTCCTCTCGCGCCCGCCTACACGAACAGCAGGCTGACCGATGTCTCCTCGTGAATTGAGCGGATCGCCGCCGCCATCAGCCCGGCGATGCTCAGCACCCGCAGCCGGGCGCGGGTTTGCGCCGCCTCCGGCACCGGGATCGAATTGGTCA
>JAKAOE010000357.1 GCA_021823305.1 Acidobacteriota bacterium | reverse complement strand
TCAGCGGCAAGCCCGCCCGCAACTGGATGGGCGTGCCGGTGATGCTGCAGGGCCAGCCCTGCGGCGTGATCGCGGTGCAGAGCAGCGACCGCGACGACGCCTACGACACCGAGCACCTGCACGTGCTCGAGATCCTCGCCAGCCAGGCGGGCGTCGCGCTCGACAACGCCCGGCTGTTCGCCGAGGTGCAGCGCGACGCCGGCCAGAAGACCTTCCTCAACCACATCGCCCGCCTCACCATCTCCACCCTCTCGCCGCCCGAGATGCTGGCCAACGTGGTGGCCGAGAGCGCGCGCGCCTTTCACTACGATCACATCGCGGTGGCGCTCATCCGCCCCGCCTCCGAGTACGACGACCACCCCGAGCTCGAGGTGGCGGCGGCGGCCGGCGCCCATGCCGGGTTGGTCGCCGTGCGCCGCCGCCTGCCCCTGGGCGAAGGCTTGGCCGGCCGCGCCGCCGAAACCGGCGAGCCGCAGCAGGCGGCCACGCCCGGCAACCGCGAGTGGGCCGCCTGTCCCGAGGCGCGCTCCGGCCTCGCCCTGCCCATCCGCTACGCTGGCCAGACGCTGGGCGTGCTTCACCTGGAAAGCCACGTCGCCAACGGCTTTCCCGCCGACCAGGTGCTGGTGCTGCAGACCCTCACCGACCAGATCGCGGTGGCGCTCAACCATGCCAACCTCTTCCAGCAGCTCCAGCACCAGGCCATCACCGACAGCCTCACCGGCCTCAAGACGCGCCGCTTCTTCATGGAGGCGCTGCAGGCGGAATGGCGCCGCGCCCGCGCCGCCAGCCTGGAAGGCGGCGAGTCCGCCTTCGCCATCGTGCTGGTGGACCTCAACGACTTCAAGCCGCTCAACGACCGCTACGGCCACCTCGAGGGCGACCGCATCCTGGTGCGTGTCGCCCGCCTGCTCGAACAAAAGAGCCGCGCCAGCAGCGTGGTGGCGCGCTACGGCGGCGACGAGTTCATTATTCTCGTGCCTGCCTGCCAGCCCGACATCGCGCGCCTGTTGCCGCAGCGGCTGCAGACCGCCCTCGATGAGGACCCGGTGCTGGTGCAGCGCGGCGTTCGCGGCAGTTTCGGCCTCGCGGTGTACCCCGACGCTGGCGCCTCGCCCGAGGATTTGTTGCACGCCGCCGACGCCGCCATGTATCGCGCCAAGCAGGCCGGGCAGCGCCGCCAGCCGGTGGAGGCGGCCGACTATCGCGCTGGCGCGGAGCGGGCGGTGTTGCCGCAATAAGAATCGCCGCCGGGGTCTGCGGTTGGTCCCGCGCCGGTGGAGGTTGTTCAAGGTCCGCAGCTTGCCCCCGACCGAGCAGTTGCCGTAGAGCGCAAACACGACATGGTGCCGGCATACCCCGGGCAGTATGCGGAGGCGATGGAGCGGATCTGGCTGCGCGGCGCGCGCGCCGTCGCCGCCGCCATCGGTCTGTCCGCACTCGCTGCGCTTTGGTTGCGGGCCGCGCCCGCCAATGCCGACGCCGTGGTGGCGGCCGCGGTCGCGATCCTGCTGCTGGCGCCGGACACCGGCGCGCGCTCGCGCTGGGCGCGCCTCCTGGGACGGGCCGCCGCCGCCGCCCTGGGTGCCGCTGCCTTGACCTATTGGCTGCCCGGCCTCGCCGGCGCCGGCCTGCACCCGACCACGGTCGAGGCCGCCATCTGCTTCCTGTTGCTCGCCTTCTCCCTGCTCGCCAAGTCGCGCTGGCCTGCTTGGGCGGCCAGCGCCGACATGCTGGTGGCTTTCGTCGGCCTGACCACGGTCCTGCTGCACGTGTTCAACAGTTACGCCGTGCGGCAGGGGTTGACGGTCACCCCGCTGATGTCGCTGCCCCTCGCCTTCGCCGTCTGGGTGCTCGCCGGCGCTTGGATGGCCTCCCAGCCGCGCCTGCGGCCGGTGAGCTTCTTCATCGAGACCAGCTCGGCGGGCGAAGTGCTGCGCCGCCTGCTGCCCATCACCCTGGTCTTTCCGGTGCTGCTGGCCGCCTTGGCGACGCTGCGCTTCCACGACTACAACTTCGCCGCCCGCGTGGCGCAGATGGCCCTGGTCGCCGGATCGGTGCTGTTCGGAGCGGCGCTGCTTTGGTACATTGCCCGCCTGCTCGACCGCCGCGACCAGATCGCCCGTGCCGCCGACGCCGAGTTACGGTTGTCGGAAGAACGTTACCGCCTGCTGTTCGACAACAATCCCCAGCCGATGTGGATCTCCGATAGCGAGACGCTGCGCTTTCTGGCCGTGAACCGCAGCGCCTTGGCCAAGTTTGATTATTCCCGCGGCGAATTCCAACGCATGTCCATCCTCGACATTCGCCCGCCGGAAGAGGTCGAGTCGGTGCGCCGCGCGGTGGCCGAGGGCGGCGACGGCGGCGGCCGCATCTGGACCTATCGCACCCGGGACGGCCGCCCGCTGCTGGCCAAGGTCTTTGTCCACCCCACCGAATGGCGGGGGCACGCCGCCCGGCTGACTATGGTCGAGGACGTGACCGAGCACATCGCCACCGAGATGCAGGTCCAGGCGCTGCTCGAGTCCACCACCGAGGGCATCTTCGCCGCCGACGCTCAAGGCCGCTGCATCTGGTGCAACACCGCCGCCGCCCGCCTGCTCGGCTTCTTCTCCGCCGAGGAACTGCTCGGCAAGAACACCCACGCGCTTGCGCACCATACCCGCGCCGACGGCAGCCCCTATCCGGAAGCGGAGTGCGAAATGGCGCTGGCCACCCGCGAGGGTCGCGGCGGCTCTGGCGACGAAGACTTGCTCTGGCGCGCCGACGGCACCAGCTTCTACGCCGATTGGCGCAGTTCGCCGTTGCGCGGCCACGCCGGCGGCGCCGTGGTCACCTTCCGCGACGTCACCGAGCGGCGCAACCTGCGCGGGCAATTCCAGCAGGCGCAGAAGATGGAGGCGGTGGGCCGCTTGGCCGCGGGCATCGCCCACGACTTCAACAACCTGCTCACCATCATCAACGGCTACACCGAGCTCTTGCTCGCCCGCCCGGCCTCCGGCAATGAGGACGAGGCGCAGGCGCGGGCGCGGGTGGCCGGCATCCGCAAGGCGGGCGAGCGCGCCGCCGGGCTGACCAAACAGTTGCTCGCCTTCAGCCGCCAGCAGGTGCTTGAGCCGCGCCTGCTCGACCTCAACGCCGTGGTGGCGGAGATGGAGTCGCTGTTGCGCCGCGTGCTGGGTGAAGACCTCAAATTCGCCACCGCGCTCAGCCCCGGCCTGGGCACCGTGCGCGCCGATCCCGGCCAGATCGGCCAGGTGCTGATGAACCTGGTGGTCAACGCC
>JAKAOE010000356.1 GCA_021823305.1 Acidobacteriota bacterium | reverse complement strand
ATCTTCATCGATGACGCGACCGCCTGGGCGAGGCTCGTCTGGCGGTCGCGGAGAGCGGCGGTGAGTTGCAGCGCGGCCGCGCCGAGGGGCGCCACGGATTGCAGGGCGTCGGCCTTGCCCGATTTTTCTGCCACGCCGGGAAAGTACAGCAGGAAGCGATGACCGGTCGGGGCTTCGGCGGTTTTGCCTTCGAGGCAGGTGGGGATGAGGGAGGATGGCATGCTCAGTCTCCCCGGGATTCTTTCTGCATCATGGGAGCGAAGTGGCGCAGCCAGCGCAGCTTGGCCAGGACCTCTTCGGTGAGGGCGCGGAGCCTCGGGCTGGGCGAGGCGACCAGGTCGGCGATGAGCGGATCGGGTTCTTTCCCGTCGCCCAGGTCGGCGAGCAGCCGCCGATGCGCTTCGTTCTTTTCGGCTTTGGCCGCGAGGAAGGCAAGGGTCTGGATCAGGCCGCTCGACATGATGAGTGTGGGGACGGACTTCACCAGGTTGACGTAGTCCTTGTCCACGCCGTCCTTGACCTTGTCCCAAGCCCAGCAGGCGCGGGCCTGGTCGGTGGTTTCGCGCGGCACGCGTGCTTGCGGAGTGGCGGCGTGGCGGGACGCGGGCTGGGGCGTGGCCGGGCTCATTGCGCACCTCCTTGGGCGAAGCGGAAGACGACCTGGCCGCGGCCGGTCGAGCCGTCACCGCCGATCTGGAGCAGCGGGGGTAGGTGCTTGCGCACGAAAGAGCCCACCTGGTCGGCGTCGCGGAGGCCGCTCTGGCCGCCGCGGACGGGGCCGGCGAGCAGCAGGGAGAGGAGCACGGATTCGGGTGGCAGGTTTTCGGTGTAGAAGAGGCCGCCGTCGTCGTCGGCGGCGCCGGTGTCGTCGTTGATGCGGACGTGCGGTTCGACCACGGTGGCGTTGCGCACGAAGTAGGTGAAGTCGGTATCGCTGAGCAGCACCAGATCGCGCGCGACTTTGTCGCGGAAGAACTGCCAGGCATTGCCGGGGGGAAAGTGACGGGCGAGGTCGGCGGCGATGGCTGCGAGCGCCGCGCTGAGCTGGGCGGGGAAGGCGAAGAGCTCGAGCAGGAGATCCTTGCCGCTGAGCAGCGACTCGGTGGCGCAGACGGCGTTGTTGTCGGCGACATCCGGGACCGTCCAGCCAGGGTCGCCGGTGGCGGCCAGGAGCCGGCGGGCGGCGGCAAGGGCCAGGGGGCAGGTGGCGTAGGCGAAGCCGTTGCGGGCGGAGCGCACGGGAAAGAGGACGAGCTGGGCGTCGGTGAAGCTGACGGCGCCGGCGAAAAGGTCCTTCTCCCCGCGCTCGCTGGCGGGGCCGAAGACGGCGTTGAGGTCGGCGTGATCCGCTCCAAGCTGGCCGGCGAGGTGATGGCGGAGCGCGCCCTTGAGGCCGGCGCCGGCGAAGAGCGGGAAGCTGGTGTGGCGTTCGCGCTGGATGGGGTTGTCAATCACGCCGAGGGCGGTGCCCGAGCCCATGTGGACGGGGCTCACGCAGTGAATGAAGACGGGGTGTTGCTCGGTGAACATGGTTTCTCCTTACTGAGCGGGCTCCGCCCAGGGGGCGAAGACGACCGCGTTGAAGCCTTCGGATTGGCGGGAGCGGAGCTCGCCGAGAGGTTGAGGCCAGAGGCCGTCGCGCTCGATCGCGGCGAGCGTGTCGGCCGAGGTTTCGACCCCATCGAGCCAGTAGACGGCGCCGGGCGGGACGGCGCGCAGCGCGGGTTTGGGGCGCCAATGGGCGAGGTCCCAGCCGCTGATGACCTCGAAGCGGGGCACGGCGGCGGCGACGAGCGTGGCCTGCAGGCCGGGCGGGAGCGGCAGCTGCCAGCCTTCAACGAAGAAGGCGGGGCTGGTGGTGATGAGGCGGAGGCGGCCCAGCCTGGCGAGGCCGGAGTAGTCGCGCGGCGGCGGCGGCGGGGCGGAACGGACGCGGGCGCCGCGGCCATCGCCGCCCAGGCGGACGACGCCCGCCGCGGGGAGCTGGCCCTGGGCGCCGGAGATGCCGGCCAGCAGCCCGACGCCGGGCGCGAGCGCGACGGTTTCGGTGGAGACTAGCTTGCCCTCGGCGGCGGCGCGGCGGTTGAAGTCCAGCCCGACGCCGACGCGCGGGTCGGTTTTCCAGAGCGCAGCAGGATCCAGGAGGCTGGCCGCTGTGAGCGCGCGGCCGGCGAGGTAGTCGCGCCAGCCGGTGGCGCTGAGCCAGCGCGCCGCCGGCTTGGCGCGCTCCGCGTTGGCGAGCGCCGGCAGCAGCGGCAGGGGGTAGCTGCTGGGCAAGCGGGCGGCGGCGGGGCGGAGGTAGGCGGGCGGGGCGCCATCGCTGACGAACAGGTCGGCGGGGCAGGGCATACAGGGCTGCGGGGCGCCGGCGCCGGCGTCGCACGCGAGGGCAAGCGAGGCGACGCGAAAGGCGCCGGGTTGGGCAAAGCTGCCGAGCACCGCACCCAGCGGGCCGGGCGGCGCGCCGGTGAGCAGCACCTTGGGGGCGATGCCGGCATCGGCGAGCATGCGCGAGCGCAGGGCGCCGGCGACGAGCGAGGGCCAGGGCGGCATCTGCGAAATGGCGTGGTCGCCGGGCGCGCCGAAGCTGCGGTTGCCACGGAGGTAGAGCACGTCGAGCGGTTCGAGGAAGAGATATTCGGTCATGCAGGGGTTCCCTCGCGTAGCTGGGGCGCGCGGGGTGCGCGGCCTTCGCGGGCCAGAAACTCGGCGACGGTGAGGATATCGCGCACGAGATCGGGGAGCGCGCCGGGGCGCTCCGCCGCAGCGCCGAGCGCCAGCTCGCTCAACGCGGCCGCGGCCGCGGCCGCGCGCATGCCGCCCTGGCGCTGGAACTGGTACCTGAGCACCGCGGGCAGCATCGCGGCGAGGCGCGAGGGGGGAAGCAGGGGGAGCTGCGATTGGATGTGGTAGGCGGCGCGGCGGGAGAGCTCGGGCGACGCTAGGGCGTCGCGGATTTGGGCGAGGGCCGCCGGCGTGGAGCGGCCGCCTTGCAGGAACCGCAGCGTCAGCCGCGTGGCGCCGCCGGAGCGCTTCAGCAGGCGGAGGGAGAAGGCGTCCTTGTTGGGCGTGTGCTTGGCGTCTTTTTCGGCGGCGCGCAGTTCGCGCAGGACGAAGCCGAGGGGTTGGGAAAAGTGGGCGATCGCCGCGCCGAAGGACGCCGTGGCGCAGCCGCCCATGAGCCGGTGCAGGCGGCCGCGGAGGCGGGCGAAGCCGCGGTCGGACTGCTCGAGCGCGGGATCGGGCGTGCCCCGGAAGGCCGCGCGCAGGGCGGCGAGGCAGGGGAGGAGGTCGTCCACCGAGACC
>JAKAOE010000355.1:815-3310 GCA_021823305.1 Acidobacteriota bacterium | reverse complement strand
AAAATCGTAGACGCCGGTGCCCTCGCGCAAAAACTCCGGGTTCGAGGCCACGTCGAACTCCTGCCCGCCGCCGTAGGCGCGCAGCACCCGTTCGATCTGCGCGCCGGTGTGCACCGGCACCGTGCTCTTGCTCACGATCAGCCGGTAGCCGCGCGCCTGCTGCGCGATCTGCCGCGTCACCGCCTCCACCGCCGCCAGGTTGGCCTTGCCGTCCGCGTCCGGCGGCGTGCCCACGCAGATGAAGATCGTCTCGCACGCCTGGATGGCGGCGTCCGAGTCCGGCGTGAAGCGCAGCCGCCCGGCCGCCACGCCCGCCGCGATCACCTCCGGCAGCCGCTCCTCGAAAATCGGTACCCGCCCCTGCTGCAGCGCCGCGATTTTCGCCGCGTCCGCATCGGTGCAGATCACCTCGTGGCCGATGGCCGCCAGGCAGGCGCCCGTGGTGAGCCCGACGTAGCCCGTGCCGATGACGCAGAGTCTCATAGCGCTTCAGTATAGCCGCTGCCTTACGCGGCAACTGGGAGACGCCCTGAGCGCCAGCGGGCGTGCGTTGCCGGGGATCGAAGCTCGGCCACAGCCCGACCAACGTCGGGGCCCCCAGAGCGCTTGCGCTCTGGGGTGGCAATGGGAGGGCGTCCCAAGTCAGGGGTGGCCGTGCCACTTTGGCCCGCGCCCGGCGCGCCGCAATGTCGTCTTTAGTGCGGTTGCCCGCCGGCTTCTCCGCTCACGCCCGGTCCGCCCTTCCTCTGCCCGAAGAACGCCAGCGGACCCGGCTGCGGCGTCTCCTGCCGGTTTTCCCACTGCTTCGCCTTCAGCAGGTCGTAGGGCGTCAGTAGTCCCGCCAGCGCGCCGGTACCGCGCTCCAGCACCGCGCAATGGCCCTCGCCCCCTTCCAGCAGCCGCAGCGCCGCCTCATGCAGGCTCTCGTCGGCGTACGCCACCGGAAACTGCTTTCGTGCCACCTCGCCCGCCTTGGCGTCGCGCGGCGCCTGCAGCAGGTCGCCGCGGTGCAGCATCCCGCTGACCCGGCCGCCCGCGTCCATCACCGGCACCGCGTCGTGCGCCGCCGCCGCCGCTAGCATCGCCGCGAGTCCGGCCTCGGCGGGCAAGGTGCTCACGTTGGTCGTCATCACCTCGCCCACCCGGAACCGCCGCATCGGATCGGCGCTGTAGGCCTCCGGCACGTGAATGCCGCGCTTCACCAGCCGCTCGGTGTTGATCGTGGTGTCGGTGAGGTAATGGATCGTCAGGTCGGCCACGATGCTGACCAGAAACAGCGGAAACAGCGCGTGAATGTCGCCCGTCACCTCCAGCATGAACAGGATCGCGGTCGGTGTGGCGCGGTAGATCGCGCCGAACAGCGCCGCCGTCGCCACCAGCCCATACAGCCCCGGCGCCGACGCCGCCGGCAGCAGCGCCCGCGCCAGGTGTCCGAACGCCGCCCCCAGGCTGCCGCCGATCATCAGCGCCGGCGCGAACGTGCCGCCCGACGAGCCCGACCCCAGCGCCACCGCGAACGCCGCCAGCTTCGCCATTCCCACCCCCACCAGCTGCCCCGCGCTGTGCGGGTTGGCCAGCAGGTCGGCGATCACGTTGTAGCCCATGCCGAACACCTGCGGATAAAACCATCCGATCCCGCCCACGGCCAGCCCGCCGGCCGCCGGTATCAGCGGAAACCAGATGTGCCAGCGCTGCTCGATATGCTCGAATAGCGCTTCGCAGCTATAGAGCGCCCGTGTCATCACCCACGCCAGTCCCGCGCACCCCACCCCCAGCCCGATCCACAGCGGCAACTCCGCCGCCCGCGGCGTGAACCCCGCCGTCACCGGAAACACCGCCCCCGTCCCGCGAAACGCCATCGCCACCAGCGTGCCGCACGCCGATGCCAGCGCGATCGGGATGAACGACCGCGCCCGGAACTCGAACACCAGCAGCTCGACCGCCATCATCACCCCGGCGAACGGCGTCTTGAACACGCCCGCCAGCCCCGCCGCCGCGCCGCACGCCAGCAGCGTGCGTCGTTCCGACGGCGCCAGGGTCAGGAACTGGCTCAGGATCGAGCCCAGCGCCCCGCCCGTCTGAATGATCGGCCCCTCCGCCCCGAACGGCCCGCCCGAGCCCACCGTGATCGCCGCGCTCAGCGGCTTGAAAAAACCCACCCGCGGCTGCACCATGCTGCCGCGCGTCAGCACCACTGACATCGCCTCCGGGATCCCGTCGCCCTTGATCTCCGGCGAAAAGTAGTGGATCAGCAGCCCCACCGCCAGCCCGCCCAGCGCCGGGATCAGCACCACCCAGCCGTGCACGTGGCTGGCGTCGGGCGTCATGTAGTTGCCCGAGATCGTGCCGAAGAAGGCGGCGTTGTTGATGTAGGCGATCGTCTCCAGCAGGAACTCCGCCACCAGGCCGCCGGTCAGCCCGACGGCGATGCCGAGCAGCGAGAGCAGGAACAGGCGGTCGGGCCGCCGCATGGGTAAGGATCGGGCCACGGGATT
>JAKAOE010000355.1:0-805 GCA_021823305.1 Acidobacteriota bacterium | reverse complement strand
GGGATAAAAACGGCCGTCCCGCCGCCGCCGCCCGCCGGCGTACCCCCGGCGCCCGGGGGTCTGCTAAAATCGAGCTGTTGCCCGCTCCCGAACCCCCGCTCCTGCCGCGCGGCCACCTCTACCTCATTGACACGATGGGGTATATCTTCCGCGCCTTCCACGCTCTGCCGCCGCTCTCCAACCGCGCCGGCCTGCCCACCCAGGCGGTGCTCGGCTTCGTCAACATGCTGCGCAAGCTCATCCAGGAGGCCGAGCCGGAGTCGCTGGCCGCGGTCTACGACGTCGCCGGTCCCACCTTCCGCGATGAGGCCTTCGAGCGCTACAAGGCCAACCGTCCCGCCATGCCCGAAACCCTCGGCCCGCAGCTGCCGTACATCCGGCGCGCGCTCGAGGCCTACCGCGTCCCCGTGCTCGAAGCTCCGGGCTTCGAGGCGGACGACATCATCGGCACCATCGCCCGCCAGGCCGCCGCCCAGGGCCAGGGCGTCATCGTCGTCTCCAGCGACAAGGACCTGCTGCAGTTGGTGGATGGCGGCATCCGCGTCTACAACCCCAGCCAGAACGTCCTCTACGACGCCGCCGCGGTCCAGGCCAGGCTCGGCGTCGCCCCCGCCCAGGTGGCCGACTACCTCGCCCTGCGCGGCGACGCCGTCGACAACATCCCCGGCGCCCCCGGCATCGGCGAAAAGGGCGCGCAGCAACTCGTCGCCCGCTTCGGCTCGGTCGAGCAGGCGCTCGAGCACGCCGCCGAAGTCGAGCGCAAAACCTACCGCGAGTCGCTGCAGAACAATCGCGGCCAGATTCT
>JAKAOE010000354.1 GCA_021823305.1 Acidobacteriota bacterium | reverse complement strand
GCCGTCGTCGAGCGCCAGGAAATGCTGGCCGGAGGCAGTGACCAGAATCACATCCCGATTACGCCCGCGATCCACCGCCACCACATGCACGGTTCCGGCGGGATAATAGGAGTAGACGCGCAGGAGGAAGAAGGCGGCCGCGAACGGATCATCGCCGTCGAGGTTATGCGCCAGATCCACGATGCGCGCCGGCGGGCAGTGCCGCCACAGCTGGCCTTTGAGCATGGCGGTGTAGGCGCTGTCCTCGCCGAAGTCGGAGATGAGCGTGATCAGAGGCGTCGGCATGGGCGGGTTTGCGGCGGGCGCTGAACTAGGTTATACCTCTTAATGGGGCACAAACGGGAAGGCAAGGAAGGTCAACGGTGAATCCAACGGTTACAACGCGCGGGCTGGAGGACGTGGTCGCATCGCCCTCGTCCATCTGCTACATTGACGGCAATCGCGGCATCCTTGCGTACCGCGGCTATGACATTCACGACTTGGCGGAGCGCTCGACCTTCGAGGAGACCGCGTACCTGCTGTGGTTCGGCAAGCTGCCCACGGCGGGCGAACTGGCGGGGCTGAAGCAGCAGCTGCGCGAGGCGAGCCCGCTGCCCAAGGCGGCGCTGGAGCTGCTGGCGGGGCTGCAGGCGAGCGCCCCCCAGGCGCTGCCGATGGACAAGCTGCGCACGCTGGTGTCGGCGCTGGGCCTGTTCGACGCGGAGGAGCGCGACATGAGCCGCGAGGCGAACGTGCGCAAATCCATCCGTCTGCTGGCGCAGACGGCGACGCTGGTGGCGGCTCTGGATCGCACGCGCAAGGGCAAACCGGTGGTGGCGCCGGACAACGGCCTCTCGCTGGCGGCGAACTTCCTCTACATGCTGAACGGCGCCAAGCCCTCGGCGACGGCGGAGCGCGCCTTCGACATCGCGCTGATCCTGCACGCCGACCACGAGTTCAACGCCTCGACCTTCGCCGCGCGTGTGACAGCGGCGACGCTGAGCGACATCTACTCGGCGGTGACCAGCGCCATCGGCGCGCTCAAGGGGCCGCTGCACGGCGGCGCCAACGAGGCGGTGATCAACCTGCTGCTCAAGGTGGGTGACAACGACCCGATCGCCTACGTGCAGGACCTGATCGCCAAGAAGGTGAAGATCCCCGGCTTCGGCCACCGCGTCTACCACACCGAGGATCCGCGCGCCACGCACCTGCGGCAGATGTCGCGGGAGCTGTGCCAGGCGGCGGGCCTGGGCAAACTCTACGACCACTCGCACCAGATCGAGGAGTACATCAAAAGCGAGAAGAAGCTCAACCCGAACGTGGACTTCTACTCGGCCTCGGCCTACTACGCGATGGGCATCAGCCCGGATCTGTACACCTCGATCTTCGCGGTGTCGCGCATGAGCGGCTGGACGGCGCACGTGCTGGAACAGTACGCCGACAACCGCCTGATCCGCCCGCGCGCGGAGTACATCGGTCCGGACGTGCCGCAATCCTACGTACCGGTAGAGAAGCGCTAGGCGCCCCGGGGGAGCGGTGCCCGCGTTCGCGGCGGCCGCGCGGGTGCGGCCCGGCCGCGGGGCGGGCGCAGGCCGAGCTTGCGACCCGCGGGTAGAATAGGCTGCACGCAACATGACCGCAGGCAGCGAGACACCGCCGCTGCGCGGGTTGACCGCCGCCGAGGCGGCGCGGCGGCTGGCGCAGTTCGGACCGAACCGCATACCCGAGCCGCGGCGGCATCCGTTGCTGGCCTTCGCGGCCAAGTTCTGGGCGCCGGTGCCCTGGCTGCTGGAGCTCACGGTCGTGCTGGAGCTGGGGCTGGGGCGGTCGGCGGATGCGGTGATCGTGGGGCTGCTGCTGGCGTTCAACGCCGCGCTCAGCGCCTTCGAGGAACGCAAGGCGCAGTCGGCGCTGGCGGCGCTGCGGCAGCGGCTGCCGGCGCAGGCGCGGGTGCTGCGCGACGGGCGCTGGCAGACGATCGCGGCGGAGGGCCTGGTGCCCGGCGACGCGGTGCACCTGCGCATGGGCGACCTGATTCCGGCGGACGTGCGCCTCGCCGGGGGGCAGCTCCTCATCGACCAGTCGGCGATCACCGGGGAATCGCTGCCCGTGGAGGCGGGCGCGGGCGCGGCGGTCTTCGCCGGCGCGATCGCGCGGCGGGGCGAGGCGGGCGGCGAGGTCACCGCGACCGGCGGGCGCACGCGGTTCGGGCGCACGGCGGAGCTGGTGAGCGCGGCGCGGACGGTGAGCCACCTGCAGGCGCTGATCTTCGCGATCGTGAAGTACCTGATGGCGCTGGACCTGGCGATGGTGGCGGCGCTGTGCGGGTACGCCTGGCTGGCTTCCCTGTCCTGGCGGGACGTGCTGCCGTTCGCGCTGATCCTGTTGGTGGCGTCCATTCCGGTCGCGCTGCCGGCGACCTTCACGCTGGCCACGGCGCTGGGAGCGCTGGAGTTGGCGAAACAGGGGGTGCTGGTGACGCGGCTGTCGGCGATCGAGGAAGCGGCGGCCATGGACACGCTGCTGAGCGACAAGACGGGCACGATCACCGAGAACCGGCTGACGCTGGCGGAGGCGCGAAGCTACGCGCCGTTCACCGAGACGGAGCTGCTGCGGCTGGCGTGCTACACCAGCGACGAGGCAAGCCAGGACCCGCTTGACCTGGCGATTCTGGCGGCGGCGGCGGCGCGGGGGATCGGGAGGGCGGGGTTCCAGCGCACCGAGCTGAAGCCCTTCGAGCCGGCGACGAAGCTGGCCGAGGCGGCGGGACGGAACCAGGCGGGAGAGGCGGTGCGGGCGATCAAAGGCGCGCCACAGGCGGTGGCGGCGCGGCTGGCGGTGGCGGGATGGGAGGCGGACGCGGAGGCGCTGGCCGCGCAGGGCTACCGGCTGCTGGCGGTGGCGGGCGGGACGGAGGGGGCGTTGCAGCCAGCGGGACTGCTGGCGTTTCAGGACCCGCCGCGGACGGACTCGCGGGCGGCGATCGAACGGCTGGAGGCGCTGGGCGTGCGGGTGGCGATGGTGACCGGCGACGGCGCAGTGACGGCGCGGGCCATCGCCGGACAGGTGGGCATCGGCCAGCGCGTGTGCGAGGCGGCGGCGTTGCGCGCGGCGGAAACCGGAGGCGCGCTGGAGTACGACGTCTACGCCGGGGTTTTCCCCGAGGACAAATTCGCCTTGGTGCGGGGCGTGCAACGGGCTGGACACGTCACCGGCATGACCGGCGACGGGGTGAACGACGCGCCCGCGCTGAAGCAGGCGGAGGTGGGGATCGCGGTCTCGTCGGCGACGGACGTGGCCAAGGCGGCGGCCAGCCTGGTGCTGACCCAGCCGGGGCTGAACG
>JAKAOE010000353.1 GCA_021823305.1 Acidobacteriota bacterium | reverse complement strand
GAGGGCAGGCCGGTCGAGATCTGCGCCATGGAGTACGGCTTCATCGGCGGCAGCATGGGCGCCGTCGTGGGCGAAAAGATCGCCCGCGCCGCCGAAGCCGCCGCCGGGCGCCGCGCCCCGCTGATCGTCCTCTCCGCCTCCGGCGGCGCGCGCATGATGGAGGGCGCCGTCAGCCTGATGCAGATGGGCAAGATCGCCGTCGCCCTGGCCCGCCTCGACGAGGCCGGCGTGCCCTTCATCTCCGTCCTCACCGATCCCACCACCGGCGGCGTCACCGCCAGCTTCGCCATGCTTGGCGACCTCAACATCGCCGAGCCAGGCGCCCTGATCGGCTTCGCCGGCCCGCGCGTCATCGAGCAGACCATCCGCCAGAAGCTCCCGCCCGATTTCCAGCGCAGCGAGTTCCTGCTCGAGCACGGCATGCTCGACGCCATCGTGCCGCGCAAGGAGATGCGCGCCTGGCTGGCGCGCGCGCTCGGCTTCCTCGAGGCGGCGCCGCGCGTGCCGCTGGTGCAGTGGGTCCCCGAGCCGCCCGCCGCCGCGCCCAGCCGGACCGAAGACCGGGCCGCGGACGCGCGCTCGCGTCTGTGAACGCCGCCGCCAGCCTGGCCTACCTCGACAGCCTCGGCCACGAGCTGCGCCCCGGGCGCAAGTTCGAGTTGGCCGCCGTCGCCGCCCTGCTCGACGCGCTGGGCGCGCCGCAGCGCGCCTTCGCCAGCGTCCACGTCGCCGGTACCAACGGCAAGGGCAGCGTCGCCGCGCTCATCGAAAGCGCCGCCCGCGCCGCCGGCTTCCGCACCGGCCTCTACACCTCGCCCCATCTCCAGCGCCTGAGCGAGCGCATCCGCATCGCCGGCGTCGAGATCGGCCTGGAGGAGCTGGCCGCCGGCGTGGACCGCGTCCGCGCCGCCGCCGAGCGCCTCCTCGCCCAGGACCGCCTGCCCAACCCGCCCGCCTTCTTCGAGGTCGTGACCGCGGTCGGCTTCGACGCCTTCGCCCGTGCCGGCGTCGAGCTCGCCGTGGTCGAGGTCGGCCTCGGCGGCCGCCTCGACGCCACCAACGTGCTCGCTCCGCTGCTCGCCGTGATCACCCCCATCGGCCTCGACCACGAGGCTTATTTGGGCCACACTGTGGCCGCCATCGCCGGCGAGAAGGCCGGCATCATCAAGCCCGGCCAGCGCGCCGTCGTCAGCTCGCCCCAGTCCGAGGAGGCGCGCGCCGTGTTGCGCGCCCGCGCCGCCGCCGTCGGC
The DNA here is from genome assembly GCA_021823305.1 of Acidobacteriota bacterium. Taxonomy (GTDB): domain Bacteria; phylum Acidobacteriota; class Terriglobia; order Terriglobales; family SCQP01; genus SCQP01. The sequence goes on along the minus strand of JAKAOE010000353.1, from coordinate 2,074 downwards.
GTCGAGTTCCTCGAGATCGCCCCCGCCGCTGCCGCCCCGCCCACGCCGCTGCCCGGCCGCCACCAGCGCGAAAACGCCGCCGTCGCCGCCCGCGTCTGCGCCCTGCTGGGTGAGTGCGGCTTCCCCGTCCCCCCCGCCGCTGTCGCCTGCGGCTTCGCCGCCGTCGCTTGGCCGGGCCGCCTCGAAACCATCTGCTCCGCGCCCGAAATCGTCCTCGACGGCGCCCACAACCCGCTCGCCGCCCGCGCCCTCGCCGCCTTCCTCGACGAGTACCGGCGCTCCCATCCCGCCCCCGTCCTCATCTTCGGCTCCATGCGCGACAAGGCCGTCGCCGAAATCTGCGAATGGCTGTTCCCGCGCGCCGCCGCCGTCGTCCTCACCGCCCCGCGCCAGCACCGCGCCCTCGCCCCCGAAGCGCTCGCCCGCGCCTGCGGCGCCCTGGCGCCGCATTGCGAAACCGCCCCCGACTACCCCGCCGCCCTCGCCGCCGCTCGCCGTCTGGCGCGCGGCGCCGCCCCCATCTTCGTCACCGGCTCGCTCTACTTAGTGGGCGAGGCCCGCGATTACGGCTGCGGCCCCGCCTGATCCGATGCCCGCCTCCGGCAACCTCTTCAGCCGCCTGCGCTCGGGCCTCGTCTTCGCCCCGCTCTACGGCCTGGCCACCATCGCTTACGGCGCCGCCTCCATGGCCTGCTCCCCCTTCGACGGCGACGGCCGCCGCCAGCATCGCATCGCCCGTGCCTGGGCGCGCATGCTCCTCCGCCTCGCCCGCATCCGCGTCCACGCCGAGGGCCTCGAAACCCTTCGCTCCGTCGCTCCCAGCGCAGCGCCGGCTTGGGTCTCCCGGGGTCCCGAGCCGGCGCGAGCACAAGCGGGCCGCGCGCTGCGGCAGCCCATGGCGGCAGGCAGCGCGCTCGGGCAGGCGCGCGGGGCCCCGCGCCAATCAATGGTCATGGTGTGCAACCACTTGAGCTACATGGACGTGCCGGTGCTGTTCGCCACCCTGCCGCTGCAGTTCCGCATCCTCGCCCGCCAGGGCCTGTTCCGCATTCCTTTTCTCGGCGGACACCTCAAGCGCGCCCAGCACCTGCCGGTGGATCAGTCCAACCCGCGCGCCTCGCTGCGCAGCCTGCAGTTGGCCGCCGCCGCCGTGGCCGGCGGCCTGCCGCTGTTCATCTTTCCCGAGGCCGGCCGCAGCTTCAGTGGCGAGATGCGCCCCTTCGTCCCCGGCGCCTTCCACATCGCCATCCAGGCGCAAGTGCCGGTCGTGCCCATGGTTCTGGTCGGAACCTACGAAGTTCTCCCGCCCGGTACCGCGCATCTGCGCCCGGGCGTGATCGAGCTGATCGTCTGCCCGCCGGTCCCCACCGCCGGCCTCGATCGCCGCCAGGCGCCCGAGTTGGCCGCGCAGGTGCGCGAGACGATGCTGGCAATCTACCGCCGCCGCCGCCCGGCCTAGATTTGCTGCCCGGCCGCCCGCGCCCGCGCCAGCCCCTCGAACTCCGCCTCCGACTCGCGCGGCATCATCACCCACAGAGTGTATATGCCCAGCGCCGTGCCGATCGGAATCTCGATCAGGCTGATGATCGCCAGCACGATCAGCAGCACCCGCGCCCAGTTCTGCACCGCGAACAACCCCACCGCCGCGATCACCCGCAGCGCCGAAAACAGCAGCAGCACCATCGCGATGCCGCTCAGCAGCGGTGCCAGGAATGGCGGCACGTGGCCCGCGCCGGGCGAGTAATCCCACGGCCGCGCCTGCGCGATCGCCAGCAGCGCCCAGCCGCCGATCAGCCCCAGCAGCCCCAACACCAGCCACAGCACCGCCAGAATGGTCCGGTGCCGCTCCACCCGTCCCGCCGCCGGCGGCACGTACACTGGCGCCCCCGCCGCGGCTCCCGCTGGCGCGCCCGTCGCTTTCCCGCATTGGCCGCAAAACTCCGCGCCCGTAGCCAGCGGCGCGCCACACTGGTTGCAGTACATAGGCTTGGCCTCGAAACTAGAACTGGCCCGCGGCGTGGCTGCGCGCCAGTTGCTGGTACTCGGTCTCCGAAATCTGCGGCAGCAGCACCCA
>JAKAOE010000352.1 GCA_021823305.1 Acidobacteriota bacterium | reverse complement strand
CAGCAACGTGCCGTCCAGATCGAGGAACAGCGCGTGATCGCGCGTCAGCTTCGGTCCCATCCGGGAGAAATGGGCATGGCTGATGCCCCGATCAACCAAGGAAGCCGGTCCGGCGGCGGAAGCCTACCGCCGCGCCCCCGGCCACGACATCAGGTGATGCCCCAGCAGCATCGGAATCCGCAGCAGCACATGGCCGTCATGGACGATGTCGATCGGCGGCTCCACGGTGATCGAGCGGAACCGCGGCGCATACCGCGTCTCGATCGCCGCGACCGATCCCGGCATCGCCGCGATCAGGATATTTTCGCCGATCAGCGATTGCGGCGGCGTGACCACGCCGAACTCGTGCGGATCGCCCTCGAACACCGTCATCCGCATGCTCGGCCCCACCGCATAGGCGATCTTCCCGGCATCGAACCAGCGCAGCGCGGCGAGCGCCAGCCCCGGCTGGTCGAACTGCCCGCGCGCCTTCAGCGCCGTGCGGAAGCTGGTCCAGTCGATCGCCTGCAACGTGGGGGACTTGCCGGGCGGAAACATCGAATCGAACCCCGGCACGATGCTGAACCGCACCTGCAGGGCGATGAACAGCGCCGCCGCCACCAGCAGCGCCGCCGTTCCCTTCGCCGCCCGGCCGATCCACAGCCGCATCGTCCCCGCCTGCCGCACTACCCAGTCGCCGAGCAGCGGGAACAGCATCAGGTAGCCCGGCGCCGCCCAGTGGAACAAAATCTTGCGCGACGACCACAGCCCGATCACCGAGAACAGCACCACCGGCACCACGCCCAGCCAGGCCAGCAGCCGCGCCCGCCGGTCGCTCCCCCGCAGCCCGCCGATCATCAGCGCCACCATCGGCACGAAGATCCAGGGGGCCACGAACAGCGCCTCGCCGCCCCAGATCGCGAAGGGCCGCAGCGGATGCAGCCCGAACCCGGTCGCCCGGTCGCCCTGATAGCCGAACGACGCCCAGCCGTTCAGCGCGTTCCAGATCACCACCGGCGAGAACACCACCGCCGCCAGCACGCAGGCCACCCACGGCCCCGGCGTCGCCAGCGCCCGCCGCGCCCGCGCATCCACCAGCATGAACAGCAGCGCCCCCGCCATCACCAGCACGGCATTGTATTTCGAGGTCATCGCGAGGCCGATCAGGATGCCCGCCAGCGGCCAGAAATCCGCATCCGGCGTGGCCTCCATCTCCGGCCGCGCGATTCCCAGCGCCCGCGCCAGCGCCCAGGCGGCGCCGACGAGGAAGAAGTCGAGCGGCCCGTCCGGCAGCACCCAGGTGCCGAAGGCGAGCGAGAACACCGGCGAGATGTTCAGCCCGATCACCGCCCACAGCCCCGCCGCCGGCGAGAACAGCCGCCGTGTCAGCCCGTACATCAGCCCGCCCGTCGCCGCGAACATCGCGATGAACGGCAGCCGCACGATGAACGGCGAGTGCAGCCCGGTCAGCCGCTGGATGCCGAGTTCCATCCACCACGAGATCGGCGGATGGTCGAAATACGAAAGCTGGAACGTGTGCGCGGCGGCGACCATGTAGCTCTCGTCGATCCCGAGCCCCATGCCGGCGGCGAGGACGAGCCGCGCCAGCGTCGCGGCGAGAATGACGAGCAGCGCCGCGCTGCCCGGTTTCATCTGCTTCATGACCGCACCGCATGGGCGAGCCGTGCCGGCCGGTCAAGCGCCGCCGCCCCGGTCTCACGCGAGCCTGACTTGCCGGGTGCCGAATCCCGCCCTAACACCGGCGCCACACGGAGGTTCACGATGTCACGACAAGCCCTCGACCGCCGCACCATGCTCGGCCTCTCCGGCCTCGCACTCGGCGGCCTCGCCCTGCGCTCCGCCTGGGCCGACAGCGCCCCCGCCGGCCCGGCCATCGTCCCGCTCGAAGGCCATCTCCCGCCGCTCGCCTTCCGCATGGAGGATGTCGAAACCGGCCGCCCCGTCACCGAAGCGGCCTTTCGCGGCCATCCGGTGATCCTCTATTTCGGCTTCACCCGCTGCCCGGATACCTGCCCGCTGACCATGCAGAACGCGGCGAAGCTCGTCACCCTGCTGGGCAAGGACGGCCCGGACCTGCGGGTCGCCTTCGTCACCATCGACCTCGCCTACGACACGCAAGCCCGCCTGAAGGCGTACGTCGCGAAATTCGGCAAGCCGCCGGTCTTCACCGGCCTGCGCGGCACTCCGGCGGAACTCAAGGCGGCGGCAAAGCGCTTCGGCGTCTATTACCGCGCCCCCACCGGCCCCGATTCGCCCGATCCCGAATCCGCCATCCGCCACAGCAGCGCCACCTATCTCTTCGGGCCGGACGGCCGCGCCGTCGCCCTGCTCGCCAGCTTCCCCACCTCGCGGCCCGACCTGCCGGCGGTCGCCGCCCTCATCCGCAAGACCATGGACAGATCCTGATGCGCCGCGTCCTCGCCGCCCTCGCGTGCCTCCTGCTTCCCGCGGCCGCTTCCGCCGCCCCCGCCGTCACGGCGCAGGGCGGCTGGTTCCGCTACCTGCTGCCGCAGATCCCGGCCGGCGGCTTCGTCACCCTCACCAACGCGGGCGACACGGCGGCGGTGCTGACCGGCGCCAGCTCCCCCGCCTGCGGCAGCGCGATGCTGCACCGCAGCCTCAACCGCAGCGGGATGGACATGATGATCGACGTGAACTCCATCACCATCCCCGCCCACGGCACGTTCCGCTTCGCCCCCGGCGACTACCACATCATGTGCATGAAGCCGCGCATGACGGTGGGGACGACGGCGGACGTCACGCTCCGCTTCCGCAACGCGCCGGACCTGACCGTGCCCTTCACCGTCTACGGCGCCGACGGGCGCCCCACGGGCCAGTAAGACCCCCCGTGTCGCATCTCCGCCCGGCGCTGCTCGCCGCCCTGCTGCTGCTGCCAACTCTCGCTCCCGCCGCCCTCCCGCCCCAAGGCACAGCAGCGGGCACAGCAGCGGGCAACGCGGCGCGGGGCAAAGACATCGTCGCCCACGGCACGGCGAACGGGGTGCTGCCCTGCATGGTCTGTCACGGCACCGATCTCGCCGGCAACCCGGCCATCGGCGCCCCGCGCCTCGCCGGCCTGCCGCAAGCCACCACGCTCGCCGCCCTGGCCGCCATCGCCGCCGGGAAACAGGGGAAAAACTACGTGATGCGCAACATCGCCCACGCGCTCACCGGGGCCGACCGCGCCGACATCGCCGCGTATCTCGCCTCCCTGCCGGAAGCGGACTGACCGGCCCGCCCGCGTCGGAAGAGCGTGCGTCCCGATCCCTGCGGACCGGGCTGGCGCGTCAGCCGAGCCGCGCCAGCCAGCCGGCCAGACTGCCGGGCTTGCTCCGGC
>JAKAOE010000351.1 GCA_021823305.1 Acidobacteriota bacterium | reverse complement strand
CATCGCCTCGCTCAGTCCCGGCGCCAGCCGGTCGCAGACCTTGCGCGTCGCCTCCGGCGTCACGTCGCGCCGCGCGAAGCCGGTCCCGCCGGTCGTCACCACCAGCGCCGCCGCGTCCGCCGCCGCGCGCAGCACGGCGCCGATCTCGCGCCCGCGGTCGGGCACCACCGCCGTGCCGGTGACGGCGAAGCCGTGCCGCTCCAGCAGCGCCGCTACGCGCGGTCCCGAGGCGTCGGCGCGCTCGCCCCGCGCGCTCCGGTCGCTCACCGTGATCACGATCGCCGCCCGCCGCGACCGGCTGGCCGCGAACCGGTAAATCTTATGGCGCGCCACGCGGCTTCCCCTCCGCGCCGCCGCGCCGGTAGGTTCCGCTGCGGCCGCCGCTCTTGTGCTCCAGTGCGATCTCGATTCCGATCGCCTGCCCCAGCGCCTTGCACATGTCGTAGACGGTGAGCGCCGCCACGCTCACCGCCGTCAGCGCCTCCATCTCCACCCCCGTCGCCGCCGTGGTCCGCACCTCGCTGCGCAGCGCGATCCCGCCGCGCCGGTACCGCGCCTCGACCTCGATCCCGCTCAGCGGCAGCGGGTGGCAGAGTGGAATCAGCTCCGCCGTGCGCTTGGCGGCGGCGATGCCCGCGATGCGCGCCACCTCCAGCGGATTGCCCTTCTTCCCGCCGCCGCGCCGCAGCGCCCGCAACGCCTCCGCCGGCAGATGCACCATCGCGCTCGCGCCCGCGCGCCGCACCGTCGCCGTCTTCGCGCTCACGTCCACCATGCGCACCCGCCCGTCCGGCCGCAGGTGCGACAATGACTTTCGTCCGGCCATAGGCTGAGCCGATTATGGCAGAATCGCCCCGCGCTTCCTTCAACGCCCACGCGCCCCAGCGCGAGCTCGGCTTGGCCGCCGCCCGCGCCGCCGTGCTCGAGCGCGTGGCCGCGCACGTCGCCGCCCATCCGCCGCGGCGCGGCCGCCTGAACCAGGCGGCCTGGCCCGGCGCGGCCGCGCCGCCGGTGCTGGCGGAGGATGTGCGCGCCGACCGCGACTATCCTCCCTTCGCCCGCGCCTTGCGCGACGGCTACGCCCTCCGCGCCGCCGACGCCGCCACCCCCGCCGCCACCCTGCGCTGCCTCGGCCAGGTGCGCGCCGGCGCCGCGAGCGGGCTGCGGGTCGAGCCCGGATCCTGCGTCGAAATCATGACCGGCGCGGCCCTGCCCGAGGGCGCCGATGCCGTCGTCATGATCGAAAAGACCGCGCGTACCGGCGCCGACGTCACCCTCGCCGTTGCAGTCAAACTGGGCGATGCCGTCGCGCCCCGAGGCAGCGACACGCCCACCGGCGGCGTGGTCGCCGCCGCCGGCCGCCGCCTCGACTTCGCCGCTCGCGCCGCGCTCGCCGCCGTCGGCTGCCTCACCCCGGAGGTCCTCCTGCCGCCGCGTGTCGCCATCCTCACCACCGGCGACGAGTTGGTCGCACCCGGCGCGCGGCCCGGGCCCTTCCAGATCCGCGACGCCAACCTTCCCGCCCTCGCCGCCCTGGTGCGCCGCGCCGGCGGCGACCCGGTGCTGGAGCTCGTGCTGCCGGACGACGCCGCCGCGCTGGGCGCCGCCGTGGACCGCGCCGAAGCCGACCTGCTCCTGCTCAGCGGCGGCGCCTCGGTCGGCGCCCATGACCTGGTCGCGCCGCTGCTCGCTGCCCGCCGCGCCGAGGTCGTCTTCGACGCGGTGCGCGTCCGCCCCGGCCGCCCGGTGTGGTTCGGCGAGCTGGGCGGGCGCTGCTTTTTCGCCCTGCCCGGCAACCCGCTAGGCTCGATGCTCGGCTTCCTGCTCTTCGTGCAGCCTGCGCTGGCCCTGCTCGCCGGCCTGGCGCCCGAGGCGTTGCCTCCGCCTTTTCTCCTCGCCCGGCTGGGCTTCGACCACCGCGCCGCCCCACTGCCGCTGACCGTCTTCCGCCCCGCCCGCCTGCTCGCTGCCGGCGGGCTCGAGCCGCTGCTGGAGGATATCCCCTGCCACAGCTCCGCCGACCTCGCTGCCGCCGCCGCAGCCGACTGCTTTTGGGCTGCGCCCGAGCTGGCCGCCGAACTCCCCGTCGGCAGCCTCGTCGGCGTGGTCCTAAAATGATGGAAACCCCGATGGCCTCCACGGCGACATCCACGCCTACGGCGCTGACCGACAGCTTCGGCCGCTCCATCACCGATCTGCGCATCTCGGTCACCGAGCGCTGCAACTACCGCTGCGTCTATTGCCGCACCGGGCAGGGCGAGGCCTCGAATCACGCGGAGCCACCCGCCGAGCCGTTGAGCTGGTCCGAGCTGGAGCGCCTGGCGCGAGCCTTCGTTGGCCTGGGCATCAAGAAGGTCCGCCTCACCGGCGGCGAGCCGCTGCTGCGCCCCGGCTTGGTGGAGTTCGTCGCCTCGGTCGCCGCGCTCGGCGTCACCGACATCGCGCTCACCACCAACGGCCATCTGCTCGCCCCGCTGGCCGGGCCGCTGCGCCGCGCCGGCCTGACCCGCGTGACCGTCAGCCTCGACAGCCTGCAGCCGGAAAGCTTCACCCGCATCACGCGCGTGCCCGGCGGCCTGGATCGCGTGCTCGAGGCGCTCGCCGCCGCCGCGGCGGCGCGCCTGTGGCCGGTGAAGGTCAACGTCGTCCTGCTGCGCGGCTACAACGACGGTGAGATCGAGGCCTTCGCCCGCTTCGCCCGCGAGCGCGACTGCGTGGTGCGCTTCATCGAGTTCATGCCGCTCGAGGAGGGCAGCCTCTGGAGCCGCGCCCGCGTCGTCCCCATGGACGAGATCGTGCAACGCATCAGCCGCGTCCACGCGCTCGACCCGCTGCCGCGCAAACCCGGCGAAACCGCCTGCCGTTATCGCTTCCACGACGGCGCCGACGGCGAGATCGGCATCGTCGCTCCGGTCACCTCGCCCTTCTGCAACCAGTGCACCCGCGTCCGCGTCACCGCCGACGGCAAGCTCCGCACCTGCCTGTTCTCGCTGCGTGAATGGGATCTGCGTCCGGCGCTGCGCGAGCCGTCCGCCGATACCCTGGCCGGCCGCATCCGCCGCGCCGTCGCGCAAAAGGAGGAGCGCCACCACATCGGCGAGCCCGGCTTCGTCAAGCCCGCCCGCGGAATGGTGCAAATCGGCGGTTGAGCCGCCCGTCAAAGCGGGTCGAGCAGCCCGCTCAACCCCGCATCGGCGCTTGCGCGCAGCTCGCTCCAACTCCCCTGCGCCACGGCCCGCCCCGCGTCCAGCGCCAGCACCCGCGGCGCCAGCCGCTCCAGTACTTCCGCCTGGTGATCCACCGCGAGCAGCGTGAACCCGAGCGCCTCGCGCCAGGCGAGCAGG
>JAKAOE010000350.1 GCA_021823305.1 Acidobacteriota bacterium | reverse complement strand
GGTTGCCCACGGCCCCATCCTGCGCGGCCTGTTCTGGGCCTCGGGCTCGTTCCTGCTGGGCAAGCTGCTGGTGTTCGGCTCGATCGTGATCCTGGCACGGCTGCTGGCGCCGCGCGCCTTCGGCGAAGTGGCGCTGGCGGCGTCCACCGTGACCGTGCTCGAGATCCTGGGCACGCTGGGCCTGACCAGCGCGCTCATCTTCGAGGAGCGCGACTGGGCCGCCGGCGCCAACCTCTGTTTCTGGGTGACGCTGGCCACCTCGCTGCTGGAAACCGCGCTGGCCTGGGCGCTGGCGCCGGCGCTGGCGCGCTTTTTCCACGAGCCGGAGCTGGCGGCGATGCTGCGCGTGCTCGGCCTCTCGCTGGTGCTCACCGCCCTGGGCAACACCCACGACACGCTGCTGCGGCGCAGCCTGGCGTTCCGCCGCAAGCTGGCGCCCGACGTGGCGCAGGCGGCGGCCAAGGGCGGCGCCGCGATCGCGCTGGCGGCGCTGGGGTTCGGCGCCTGGAGCCTGATCTGGGGCCAGGTGCTCGGCACCATGGTGGTGAGCGCCGTGCTGTGGGGGGTACAACCCTGGCGGCCGGCATGGCCGCCGCTGCGCCGGCGCGACCGCGCGGTGGCGCGGCGCATGATCGCCTACGCCAAGCACATCTACCTGCTCGACGGTTCCAGCGTCCTGCTCAGCAACCTGGATACGCTCACCATTGGCCGCATGCTCAGCGATTTCTGGCTGGGCTTCTATACGCTCGCCTTCCGCGTACCCGAGGTGGCGCTGTTCAGCGTGCTCAACGTGATCTCGCGCGTGGTCTTCCCCGCCTTCAGCCGGCTGCAGGGCGAGCGCGCGCAGATGCGCGCCACCGTGCTGCAGACGGCGCGCTACACCGCCCTGCTCACCCTGCCCATGGCCGCCGGCCTGGCGTTGCTGGCACAGCCCATCGTCTACGGCATTTATGGCTGGCACTGGGAGCCCTCGATCCGCGTGCTGCAGGTGCTGGCGCTCTACGGCGGGCTGCGCTGCCTGACGCACCACTTCGGCGACGGCTACAAGGCCATGGGCCGGCCCGACATCCTGGACAAGCTGAAGCTGGCGCTCTGGGTACTGCTGGCGCCCTCGCTGGCGCTGGGCGCGCACTGGGGCGGCATCGTCGGCGTCGCCTGGGGGCAGGTGGTGACGCGTGCGCTGATTTCGCTGGTGCACGTCTACCTGGTCGGCCGCTTCCTCGACATCTCGCTGGCCGACCTTTGGCACTGCTTCCGGCCCGCGGTCGAGGCCAGCGCGGTGATGGCGGCGGCGCTGCTGGCGGTGGCGCCGCTATGCGCGGACTGGGCGCCGCGTCCGCAACTGGCGGCGCTGGTGCCGCTGGGCATGGCGGTGTACGCTCTGGCGCTGCAGTTGCGCCATCCGGCGATCGTGCGCGCCGCGCTGCGCCAGCTCCGGCGCCGCGCCCGGCCCGCGCCCGCTCCCGCACACGAGCCGGTCTATTCCGAGGACGCGGCATGAGCAGCTTGCCGCGCCAACTGGAAGACGGCATCGGCGCCGGCGAACGCCCGATGCCGGAGGTCGAAGCCCGCCCGGCGAGCGAGCGCTACGAACAATTCGGACAAGCGGTGGCCAGCCACCCGGTCGCCGCGCCGCCCGCCGCGGGCCGCCTGATCGTCTCCGACGCGCGCCCCGGCCTGCCGCCGCTGGCCGCGCTGGAGCGCGACTGGAAGCGCCTGCAGCGCATGGCGCATCCGGCGAACCCCTTCCTAAGCTGGGAGTGGCAGTCAGCCTGGGCGGCGGCGCGTCCCGACGGCGCCCGGCCGCTGGTGGTGGCCGAGACCCATCCCGCGGGTGGGCTGGCGGGCCTGCTGGCGCTCCAGCGTGTACGCCGCCGCGGCCTCTGGCAGCTCGAGTTTCTGGCCCAAGGCTCCGGCGGGGACGAACTTGATTGCCTGCTTCATCCCGAAGCGCCACCGGGCGTCGCCGGGCGGCTGTGGGCGGCGGCCCTGGCGCGCGGGCGCTGGGATCTGCTGCGTCTCGAATCCCAACACGCGCCGGGCGCCGCCGCCTGCATCGCGGCGCTGCCCTTCGGCGGCGTCCGCCTGGCGGGCGAGTGGCTGCCCTGGCTGCCGCTGCCGGCCTCCTTCGAAGCGTTTCTCGCCGCGCAGAGCGCCAATTTCCGCGCCGAAATCCGGCGCCGGCGGCGAAGCCTGTTCCGCCGGCTGCCCGGCGCCAGGATCGAGTGCGCGCGGTCGCCCTGGGCGGTGGCCGATGGATTGGAGCACCTCTTCCGCCTGCATCAGGTCCGCCGCCGGCAGCAGGGCGGGCGCGGCATCTTCACGCCCGCGATGCGCGCCTTCCATCACCGCGCCGCGGCGGGCATGACGGCGGCGGGCCCGGCCGCCGCGATCGAGGCGCGGCTCTACCTGCTGCGCACCCCGACGGCGGTGATCGCCGCGCTGTACGGGTTCCAGTCGGCAACGCGCTTTTTTTACTACCAAAGCGGCTTCGATCCCGCCGCTGGCGAGCATAGCCCGGGCACCGTGCTGCTGAGCGCGGTGATCGAAGACTGCATCGCCCGCGGTCTCGAGAGCTTCGAGTTCCTGCGCGGCGAAGAGGCCTACAAGAACCGCTGGACCGCGGCGCGCCGCCACAGCCCGGCGACGCTGGCGGCGGGCAGCCCCGCCGGGCGCGCCTTCCTGGCGCTGCGCCGGCTGCGCCGGCGGTTTGCGGGAGCGCAACCATGAACGCCTCGGCCCTTTCCCATCGCGCTCCGGCCCGGATGCTGCGCGCCCTCGACCGCCTGCGCGGCACGCCCTGGCCCTATTGCGTCGCCGCCTTCCACCGCATCGCCGAACCGTGCGGCGACGGCGACGAATTGAGCTATCCGCCCACCGCCTTCGCCGCGCTCTGCCGCTACTGGCGCGAGCGTTGCGAGATTCTCAGCCTCGACCGGCTGCTGGCCCGGCTGGCGCACGGCGACCCCGCCGAACATCCCTGCCTCAGCATCACCTTCGACGACGGCTATGCCGACAACGCCGAGGCCGCCGCGCCCATCCTCGACCGGCTCGAGCTCAGCGCCACGTTCTTCCTGCCCACCGCCGCCCTCGGCGTGGAGAACCGCTTCCCCTGGGACGCGGGCATGTCGCCGCCGCCGCGCGTCATGAGCTGGGAGCAGGCGCAAGAGCTGCACCGCGCCGGTTTCGGCATCGGCTCGCACACGGCCACGCACGCACGCCTGTCCGTGGTGCGCGGCGCCGAGCTCGAGCGCGAGCTGGAGGAACCGCGCCGGCGGCTCGAGCTGGAGCTGGGGGAAGCCCCGTTGGATCTGGCCTATCCCTTCGGCGGCCCGGCCGATTGCGACGAGGTGGCCCGC
>JAKAOE010000349.1 GCA_021823305.1 Acidobacteriota bacterium | reverse complement strand
GTGGACCAGAATCCTGATGAGCGCCTGGCGCCGGCGCTCGCCCGGTACCGGGAGACGTTCCCGATTATCCACGTAAGGCGCGCCGCGCGGGGGCTCTCAGCCGCCCGCAACGAGGGCCTAAGCCGCATCAGCGGCCAGCTAGTCGCATTTCCCGACGACGACTGCTGGTACGCCCCCACAACCCTGGAACGGGTGGTCGAATTCCTTAATGGATCGTCTCAATGGGACGGACTAACCGGCCTGACCGCCGACGAGACCCGGCGTCCTCTGCCGGTACCGTGGGCCAAAACGGCGGCCCCGCTTGCCCGCTTCAATTTGTGGTCCCGCCACACCGCCGAGTCGATTTTCCTTCGAAGAGAAGTCGTAGATAAGGTGGGAGGGTTCGACCCCAAGTTGGGGCTGGGCGCCGGCACGCCGTGGGGCTCGGGCGAGGAGACCGACTACGTGCTGCGCGCGTTGGAAGCCGGCTTCCGCATCCGTTACAGCCCCGACCTGGTCATCTACACCCGTAACCCGGTGACGGTTTACGACGAAATCTCACTGCGGCGGCGCGCCTTTAGCTACGCCCTTGGCCAGGGCAGGGTGCTTAGGACGCACCGCTATCCGCTCTGGTGGCTCGGCTACCGGTCGGCGCGCTCGCTGGCCGGGGCCGTTCTGGCGCTGGCTTCCGGGAACCCCGACAAGGCGCGCTATTTTTGGAGCGTGTTCCATGGCCGCATTCGGGGCTGGAGGGACGCCGCCCGTGCATGACCGGTGGCAAAGCAGCCCGCCGCGTCGCCTGGCACTCGGCCTGGTAGTTGCCTCCTTGGCGCTCGCCGGCGTTGGCGCAACGCTGTGGCTTACGCCGTGGCAGGTGATGCTGATCATCCTGACGATTTTGCTGCTTGCGCCGCCGCTGTTCGACCTGGTTTACGGGCGCCTGGACCCGTTCGAGGGGCGCAACATCTTCCTTGGCATCTATTTTTTCAGCTTCGTTGCAGCCGCGGTTTATTCGCTTGAATTTCATCACCTATTTGTCCCCGCCGCCGAGCTCAACGCCTGGATGGCGACTGCCCTGGGCCTGGGGGTGCTGGGGCTGCTCTGTTTCTACGTCGGCTACTATCTGCCGGCTGGCCCTTGGCTTGCGGCCTCGGCACCCCCTCTGCGGCCGTCCTGGAGCTCACGCCGCGTGGCGCTGCTGGCCGCGGCTTACATTCCGGTCGGCCTCGGCGCGCGCGTCGTTCTGCTGGAACGTGCGGGGGGTGTTCTCCAGTACGTGACCCGTTTAACCAGTGTGGGTCGGCTTGAGGTTGGTTCGTACTACCTGGCTATTCTTAGCTCGAGGCTGCCGCTCACCGGGTCCTTGGCCTGCTATCTGTGGGGTCGGGCGAGCGGGCGGCGCCTCTGGGAGGCGATAGGCCTGCTCCTTCTCCTTGGAATCATCCTAGGCGACGTCCTAATGGGTATCCGCGGCCCACTGGTCATGGACGCGGTGATGCTGGCGGCGGGTGCGTATTACGTCCGCCCGCCGGCGCGGCGGGCAGGCCGCCTGTTTAAAGTCGCGGGGTTCGCGCTGATAGGCGGCCTTGTCGCCCTCCTTGTCGGTGCTCAAACAGTGCTGCGCACCACCGGCGTAAGGGGTGTGCTGAGCGGAGCACGGGTCTTGTCCGAGGTCGCGCGTCAGGAGAAAAAATCGGGAGTCGGCGGAACAGTCGAGTTGCTGTTCGAGCGGTCCATCATGATGGAAGCACTCGTCCGCGTGGTCGATCGCACCGGCAGCAGCGTGCCGCCTGAAGCCGGGCGCACCCTCCTTGACCTGCTTTATGGTCCGATCCCGCGCGCCTTCTGGCCCGAAAAGCCTTTCCCATGGGCAGCCCGTCTGGGCAGGGCCTTTCTCGGCCGCGACACGGACAGTCTGGGGGAGCATTGGGCGCCGAATCCCACCTTGGTCGGGGAACTTTACTGGGACGGCCTTTTGCCCGGCGTTATCGTCGGGATGTCCCTTTGGGGAATCGTGGTGAGGTTTTTCTATGACTACTTCATGCCCCGGCGCAATCTTTCCGGAGCGCTGCTCCACGTGACCATGATCTTGTTTTTCTACATGTTGGGCCAGGAAGGCACGGACGGCGCGGTCTTGACGTTAGCGAGCTGTCTTGGACCGGCGGCGCTGGCTTACTTTGTCCTGCGCGCAGGGCCGGGCGCCGATGCTGCCGACGTCGATTCGGCCGGACCTTGGACAGCGTTGTCACCCAGCGGCGCGCGGGAGGGAGCATCGTGACCGAGAAACCCAGTCCTGCGGCGCTGGCCGGCAAGCCCAGCAGCGTGGTTAGCTTTAGCGAGTGGATACGAATCAGGTCCGGGGCGGTTCTCGCCGCGAGGCGCGGATTCGGCAACGGCATCGCATGCATGGCCCGCCTGGCCGCCTGGCGGTTTATCTCGGCCCGGGTAAGGCCCCCGTTGTGGAAGTCGCGCAAGGGGACGATGCTGCTCACGCCGCACTATACATGGTTTGCGGCGCTCGAATGCTTTGGCTACGACTCGTACCGGCTCCATTCGCTGCCGCAGTCGTGCTCGCTGCGCTTTTTCCTGGATATCGGCGCCCATATAGGCAGCTTCTCCCTGGTGGTGACGGAGCGCTGGCCGAGTGCCGCCGGGGTCGCTTGCGAGCCGTCGTCAAGCAACTTCGCCGCCCTGCGGCATAACCTTTCGCTTAACCCGGGCCGGTCGGTTGAATGCATCAAGGCTGCGGTCGTGGGCGACGGCCAGCCCTCATCGCTCCAGTTCAGCTACGATCCGCACCGTCCGCAGTCGGGTGCGCTGCTCTCCGCGCCGACTGCGAACGGCGGTGCCGAGATCGAGGTCGTTTCGGCGCTGGCCTTCTCCGAGCTGGTTCGCAAAAGCCCGGATACAATAGACCTTCTAAAAATCGACGTCGAGGGCGCGGAGTACGGGATCATTGCCGGCACGCCGCTTGACCTCCTGGGCCGGGCGAAGCGTATCGTGCTCGAATACCACCCGATGCCCGGCTGCAGCGAAAGGGATATCGTTACGCGGCTGGCGCAGGCGGGGCTTGAGCTGGCCCGGCATGAGCCCCGTTTGATGTGGTTCGGCGCGTGGCCTGAGAGTCAACGGACAGCAACATCTTGCCGCGCCGAGAAGTGACGGCACGCCTGCGTATGGACAGAAAAGCCTCATCCATTTCCCCCGCTCGGCCAATTACAGCTACATCGCGTCCCGCGCTCGCGGAGGCTGAGCGCGATGCCACTTAACCGCGATCAGAAGCTGCCAAGCTTTATCGTTGTCGGGCCAATGCGGACCGCGACCACTTGGCTGCACGCCGTCCTTGTGAGGCGCGTCAACCTTCCCCAGGGCGTGAACGAGCCAATGTTTTTCGATCGGCACTACGGCAAGGGTCTGTATTGGTACT
>JAKAOE010000348.1 GCA_021823305.1 Acidobacteriota bacterium | reverse complement strand
CACCTGCACCGTGCGCCGGTCCTCCTTGCCCTGGGCCCGCCTCACCAGCTTCAGGTTCTGCGCCCGCGTCACCAGCGCCACCGCCGCATGATGGCTCACCTGCAGGCGCTCCGCCACCTCGGCGACGTTGGCCCAATTGCGGCCGCGCATGCCCTTGATGGTCATGAGCAACTGGTGCTGCTGCGGCGAAACCCCCGCCTGGCGCGAGGCGCGCTCGCTGAAGCGCAGGAACTGGCGCAGCGCGTACCGGAACTGGGCCAGCGATTCGATGTCGGATTTGCTGATGCGCATGGGCGTAGCTATATCACACCGCGAGTGGCGGGAAAAGCGGAATCGGACCTGCCGCCCCCGCTGGCGTGCGTCCCTCCCTTCCTGATAGAATACACGCGATACATCCGAATATGACTGCAAAATTGTGTCTCGCCGGAGAGCTTTCCCCGCTTCCGCCCGGCGCCGCCGCCGCGATTGGAAAATTCGCGCCGCCGGACTACACTGGAGCGTGCCCGCCTCCCCGCCTCCCGCCCGCGCCCGCCTCCTCCCCCGGCTGCCGCTCGGCTTGGCGCTCGGCCTGGCGTTCGGCCTGAGCGCCTGCGCCTGGCTGCGCCCGCAGCCGCCCGCGCCGGGCGTGCTGGCGCTGGTCAACGGCCGCCCGGTGATGGAAAGTGAACTCGACCGGCTCTACGCCGCCCAGACCGCCGGCGCCGCCGTGCCGCTGCCTCCCGA
Source organism: Acidobacteriota bacterium (assembly GCA_021823305.1). GTDB lineage: Bacteria > Acidobacteriota > Terriglobia > Terriglobales > SCQP01 > SCQP01. Next base: position 2,685 of record JAKAOE010000348.1, on the reverse strand, counting down.
GCAGAGCCTGCAGTTGCGCCTTTCGCTGCTCAACCAGTTGATTGACCGGCATATCCTGCTGCAATACGCCGCCAAGCTCGGCATCGCCGCCGATCCCGCCCAGGTGGCGCGCGAAATGGCGGTCGAGCGCGTCCGCCAGCCGCCGCCGCCGGCCGCGCAACTGCGCCGGCAAGTCGCCGACGACCTCATCATTGATCAGCTCATGCAGCGCGAGGTCGGCGCCCGGGTGTCGGTCAGCGACGCCCAGATCGCCGCCTTCTACCGCCAAAACCAGGCCAGCTTCCACCTGCCCGAGCGCCAGTTCCACGTGCTCGAGATTGTCGTCACCCCGCACCCCGGCCCGGTCACCAACCTCGCCGAGGACAAGGCCGCCACCCCCGCCGCCGCGCGCAAGAAGATCGCCATGCTGCGCCAGCGCCTCGCCCACGGCGCCGACTTCGCCACCCTGGCGCAGGAATATTCCGAGGACCCGTCCACCGCCTCGAGCGGCGGCGACTTGGGCCTGATTCCGCAGTCGGTGCTGATGACGCAGACGCCGGCGCCGCTGCGCGACGCCATCCTGGCGCTGCGTCCCGGCCAGGTATCGCCGGTGATTCATACCCCGCGCGGCTACTATCTGCTCAAGCTGCAGGGCATCGAGCCCGCCGGGCTGCGCCCGCTCTCCGACCCCCAGGTGCGCCAGAGCATCCGCGACCTGCTCGCCAGCTCGCGCCGTCAGGTGCTGCAGGCCGCCTTCCTCACTGTGGTGCGCGACCAGGCCAAGGTGGTCAACTACTACGCCCAGCGCATCCTCGACGGGAAGCCGTAGCGCCGCCTACCGCGCCAGCGCCCGGTGCAGGAAGGCCATCACCGCGGGGCGGAACCCGGCGGTTTCGGCTTGCAGTTCCGCCGGCCAGCGCGCACGGTCGGCCCACATGCGCCGCAGCCCGGCCTCGATGCCGGCGTCGCCGCGGGTGAACTCGCCCACCAGCCCGCGCCAGCGCGCCGCCAGCGTCTGCGCCCGCGTGCCGCGCGGATCCTCGCCTAGCGCCGCCTCCACTTCGGCCAGCAGCTCTGCCCAGCGGCGGCCGGCGTCGGCCTGCATCGCGGGGGTGAACGACGCGGCATGCCGCGCGATCCGGGCCTTCGCCGCGGCGCTGTAGTACCGGTCGCTCCAGGCGCGTTCACCCTGCCGCGGGCTCATCTCCGCCAACAGGCGCTGCAGCCGGCGGGCGTCGGGCGCGCGCGTGCGCAACGCCGCCTGGATCGCCTCCAAGGCGCGGTCCAGCCGCCGCCGCTGCTCGCGCAGCAGGTGTTGCTGCAGGCGCAGCGCCTGGCGCAGCGGCACGCCCTCGGCCGGCAGCAGCGCCTTGATCTGGCGCAGCGGAAAGCCCAGGTAGCGCAGCGCCACGATCTGCTCCAGCCGCTCCAGGTCGGCGGCCGAGTAAACGCGGTCGCCGCGCCGGTCGCCGCGCGCTCCCGCCTGGCGGCGCGGCACCAGCAGCCCCACGCGGTCGTAGTGGTGCAAGGTGCGCACGGTGACGCCGCTCAGCCGCGCGAACGCCTGCACCCGGTACTCCGCCGTCGCGGTCACGTTCCTCCTCCTGGCCGCGCTTCCCGCCTGATGCGGCCTCAGGCGCAACCGGACAACAGCCTCCCCTTGGGCGGGCATCTTAACCGTCATGATTCTGGTCTGGTGGCTTGTGGTGGGGCTGATTGCCGGCTGGGCTACCGGCAAGATCATGCGCGGCGCCGGCTACGGCCCGCTGCTCGACGTCCTGATCGGCATGGTGGGAGCGATCATCGGCGGCTGGATCATGATGGCATTGGGCGCCGCGCCCAGCGGCGGCCTGATCTATACCATCCTGGTCGCCATCCTGGGCGCCGTCGTGCTGACCGTGGTGGTCCACGCCCTCACCCGCCATCGCCCTGCCGCCCGCATCTAGCACCTGCTCCGCCCCGATGCCGCGCACGCAGGCGTAGCGCTCGGGGTTGGTGCAGCGCGCCTCGCGATAGACCCAGCAATTGTTGCAGGGGCTGCAGGCCAGGCCCAGCCACACGCTGCGGGCGTGCTCGCCGATGGGGGCGTAGCGCTGCGGCGTGTCCGGGCCGAAAATGCCGGTGACCGGCGCGCCCATCGCCGCCGCCAGGTGCATGGGGCCGCTGTCGGTGGCGATGACCCGCGCCGCTCCGGCGAACACGCGCGCCAGCGCCTCGAGCGGCAGACCCAGCTCCACCATCACCGGACGCCGCGCCCGGCGCGCGATCTCCTCCGCCAGCGCGCCGTCCAGGGGCGTGCCCGCCACCACCACCGCCCAGCCCGCCGGCAGCCCGTCGGCGATCTCCGCCCAAGTGGACGCCGGCAGCCGCCGGAAACGCACGCTCGCGCCCGACCCCGGCGTCAGCACTGCGTAGCCGCCGCTCCGCAGCCCGTGCGCCGCCCGCCATGCGTCCGCCTGGCTCCGCGCGGCCGCGCCTGCCGGCAGCGGCAGCAACCCGGCCGCCGGCTGTGCGCCCGCGCTCCGCGCCAGCTCGTCGAAGATCATCTTCATCGGCCGCGGCGTCCGCCCCGGATCCACCAACTGGTCGTAGGCGCGGTTGCGCGCCCGGCTGGCGGTGCGGAAGCCGTGCCGCCGGGCGGTGCGCCGCGCCAACAGCGTCAGCGCGGCGGACCAATACACGTGCTGCTCGAAATCCAGCACCAGA
>JAKAOE010000347.1 GCA_021823305.1 Acidobacteriota bacterium | reverse complement strand
CGCGGCGGCGACCGCCGCCTCGGCCGCGGCCGGCGCCGCCGCCGGCGCGATTGCGGGTGCGGGCACATCGGAGGGATTCATGCCACGGGCTCCTTTGCGGTGATCTCTGCCAGCATAGCCGCCATCCGGCGGTAGGCGGCAAGCGCGGCGGCTTCGTCGCGAGCCTCGCCGGCCGCCGCCGGCGGCGCGAAGCGTGGTCCGAGCCGGCGCGCACAAGCCTGATGCAGGATCTCGACCGCCAGGCCGGGGTCGCGGGCGCGCTCGTAGAGGCTGCCGATGCCGCCGATGAACTCGAACGCCGATTCGCGCGCGGCGGCCGCCGGCTGCACCGCCGGCGTCGGCCGCCGCGAGAACGACCAGATCGCGCCCAGCGCCAGCAGCCCGAACGGCAGCAGCCCCCACGGCAGCGCGCCGAAGCCGAGGTAGCCGGTCCACGACGGGCTTTCGCCGTGGAAGTACTCGTCCCACAACACCCGCCGCGGCGCCGGTCCGATCGCGCCGAGCAGCAGCGCCGCATTCCCCGCTTGCGTGATCCCGGCGTTGGTCAACGGCGTCGCCGACGCCCAGAACTCCACCCGTCCCGGCCCCCACAACCGGTGCACCACGACCGCGTTCCCTCCCTTTCCGAAGAGCGCCGCCAGATACGGATCGCTCACGTTCCACTCGCACTCCGGGCGGAGTGCAATGCCGGAGCCATCGGCGCCCGGCCCAACCGCCAGCGGCGGATACCGTACCGGCACCGCCGGCGGCGTGGTCCCTTCGCAGGCATCTCCGGGGAGCAGTCGCATGGCGTCCGGGCCGGTCGCGAGTATCGTCCCGCCGCCCGCCAAAAAGTTCCGCAGCGCGGCGCGGTCCGGCGCCAGTTCCGGGCTGAGCGGCGCCGGTGCGAGGTAGGGCTCCGCCAAGATGAGTACGGTGTGCGCGCCGGCCGGCAAATCTGCCGGCGGCAGCCGCCAGCGCTGCACCGTGTAGCCCGAAGCACGCAACCAATCGAACGCCGCCAGCGCGCCACCCGACGCCGGCGATTCGCTCGCCGGATAGACTGGCGCGGGCACCGGCGGCGGCAGCGTCGCCGCCGCGATAACCAGCAGCGCCAGCGCCACGCCCGCCAACAGCATCAACAGCCGCCGGTCGCCCCGATCCAGTTTCACCGGCACCCGAGTTCCTCCAACGCCTGCAGCAAGCGCGCCCGCGCCGCCGGTCCCGCCTCGGCGCCCGCGTAGCGCAGCGCCTCGAACTGCGCCACCAGCTTTCTCCACGCCGCGCGCGCCGGATGGCTTCCCGGCAGCCGCCGCAGATACTCGCGCGGCGTCGCGGTGGCGTCGTTCGCCCACCACCCCGCCGCCTCGCCGTACCCCAGCCCCGCCTGGTACGCGCACACCGCAAATCCGATCCCGTCGCCGCCCGGGGCCAGCGCTTGCGCCCGCCGCAGCCACTCCCGCCATGCTGCCGTCTCAGGCGCGGGCAGCGCCGCCGCCGCATCGCGCCGCCCCCGTCCGAACGGCCGCGCGACGGTGAAGACCACGAACCCCGCCGCCGCCAGCAACAGCACGACGATCGCCCACGCCAGCCCGCGCGTTGTCCCACCGGCAGCGAGCGCGCTGAACAGCCACGCAAACGTCCGCGCGATCACGGCGTTGATCTGATCCCACAGCGTGACGCCGTGCACTGAGGCAAACTCGCGCCGCGCCAGGATCGCCGACAGCGCGCGCCGCCGCGCCGTCCATGTCGCGGCCGGCAGTGCCGGCGCTTGCGCCGCCGCCGCCAGCCAGGCCAGGTGCGCGGCAAGCTGGCTTCGCCCGCGTCGCAGCGGCAGCTTCCCCTCCGCCACCGCTTGCAGGCTCTTTCCCAGCCATGCCGCCGGCACGCGCACCACCGTCCCGCCGCCGGCCACGTCCCACTCGGCCGGCACACGCGCCGCAAGCGTGCGCGCCGCCGCCGCCGCCCGCAGCCCCTCGACCGACTGCCGCCAGGCCGCAAGCTGCCCGCGGTACGCGGCCAGAGTGAGCGCAGGCGCCGCCGCGGCGTGCCCCGCGGCCACCCCAAACAGAACGCAGGCCGCGGCCCACAGCGCCCGCCGCACGCCGCGCTCACGCATCCGCGTCCGCGGCGGCCGGCCTCTGCCGCAGCAGGACCTCAAGATCGAACCCCTCCTTGCGGACCTTGAGATCGAAGTACAGCAGCGCGAAGAGAATGCTCATCAGCGGCGTCAGCAATACCCCCGAGATGGCGCCGGCCAAAAGTTGCGAGAACTCGTAAACGCGCAACGAATGCGCCACCACCAAGCCGATCCCGCCTGCAATCCCGAGCGTCATGGTCACCGCAAAGAAGGCGCACATCGCCGCCAACAGCAGCAGGAACACACGCCCCAGCGACCCTTTCGTCAGCGCCGCGCTGCGCCGGATCGCCGCCACCGCCCCTTGCCTCTCAAGCACCACTGCGGGGATGGCGACCACCAGCCGCATCGCGATCCAGACCAAGGCGATCACGCCCGCGAACAACAGCAGCGAGGCGAAGGTGCCGAGCAGCAGGGATCCGGGCGGGCTCACGACAGCCAGAAGCAATGCCGCGGCGACCGGTCCGAACGCGCACAACATCGCCAGCAGGCTGGTCAGCACCACCGACCCGGCGTGCCCGCGAATCTCGCCGTAGCAGCGGCGGATGCTGACCGTCTCGCCCAACTCGAGATGCGACACCGCCCACGTCGTGGCGCCGCTCACGTAGGCGGCCACGACCACCAGGATCACCACATAGCCGAGCAGATACCATGCCGCCGCCGGATGGAACGCCAACGGCATGCCTGGCGCCGGGCGCAGCAACGGCGGTACCGTAATCAGCATGGGCGCCACCTGCGCCGCCAGCGCCATCAGCACCGACGGAATCGCGATCCCTATAAACAAGCCCGCGTTTCGCCCGTAAAAGCGAACGGTGCGGTCGAGCAGTTGTCCCAGCGACAGCGGCTGCAGCGGTTCTGCCATCAGCAAGCCTCCTGACCCGCCCTGCAGCGCATGCTAACATGCCACCGCCGCATGTCAAATTACGGTCCGGCGTAGGAAGATCCGCCGCCGACCGTCGCCCTGGCTCACTGCTGCGGGCTGATTGGCTAACGAAATCCGCGCTCCGCCGTCTAACCGCCAGTCCGGCCGTACTGTTCCCAAGCCGGGCGGAGGTACCCCATGCGCGCATTCGCGACTGGTTTCCTGTTGTGCTCGTTGCTGATCGGCAAAACCGCATGGCGGCCAACGGACCATGCGGCGTCGCCAGCAGCCTCCACCCCCCGCCCGCTCACGTTCGAGGAGGCCGAACTTCTGGTCCTCGACACCACCCCGGTGCTGCGCGAAGTCGCCGACGGCCCGGTTGTCCTTGGCCACCCGCAGGTGGTTCTGCCATCAACCGCGCGCCCGGGCGTCT
>JAKAOE010000346.1 GCA_021823305.1 Acidobacteriota bacterium | reverse complement strand
TCCTTGACTTGATAGGCGCTCCGGCCTACCTGCGTAACGGGCGCTTGGACATTCTCGCGGCGAATTCCTTCGGCCGCGCGCTCTACTCGCCTCTTTTCGAGGACTTGGGCCCCACCGTCCCGAATATGGCGCGCTTCATCTTCTTCAATTCAACTGCGGCCCAGCTTTTCCCCGACTGGGAGGAAGTCGCCAATGACGCCGTGGCGATTCTGCGCGCTCAAGCCGGTAGGGATCCCTTCGACAGGCGGCTTTCGGACTTGATCGGCGAGCTGTCGATGCGAAGCGACCAGTTCCGGGTTCGCTGGGCCGCCCAGGATGTGAAGTTTCACCGCACCGGCACCAAGCGGCTGCATCATCCGGTCGTAGGCCTCATGACCCTTTCCTTCGAGGCCCTGGAGTTGGCGAGCGACGACGGGCAGAGGATCAACGTCTATATGGCCGAGCCCGGGTCGCCGTCCGACGACGCGCTTAAGCTGCTTGGCAGCTGGTCGACGGCGCCGCTCCATCCCGACCTGCGGTCCGGAGGGCAGGCGCAATAGTGCGCCTCGGGCCGCCCGCGGTCCAGGACTCTATGGCGCGTCGGCTCCTAGCCGCCCGGTCCACATGGCATCAAGAATGCCGCGGGGCCAACCAAGCGCAGCTGTCCGAGGGCCTTCAAAAGCAGTGCGGGCGCCCTTCCATTGGAAAATCCGACTGCCAGGTTATGCATTGGGCAGATGACCGCGGTGACGTGGCGGGAGACCCGATCGTGAGCAATCCGCGCACCAGAGAAAGCGGGCCGGCGGATCGAGGTGCGTTCCGGTTCGGTGCGTTTTGCAGTGCCGGACTTCAAAGTACAATAATATAAGAATCCAATAATCTTACAATCTCATCAGATAGTGTGTCTAGCTGAGAACCGGCTCGTCTCATTTGAGAAGCCGGCCAGTGGATAGGGGTTTCCGGACTGTTTGCATCATTGCACAAGGCCTCCGGGGCGGCCAAGGTCCGCCCTCGCCCGGCTGTCGGAACCCCGGAGGGCTGAGTTCCGGTGGCGATCTCAACCGTCCTGCGCATCCTTCGTGCACGTCGCGTCACCGAGCCGGCCGGGCCTTCCTCGCCAAACCAGACGGGACCCGATGAACTGGCGGGATCGCTCCAGCTGCGTCATGTGGATGCCGGGTCATGCAACGGGTGCGAACTTGAAATCGCCTCGGCGTTCGGGCCCGTATACGACGCGGAGCGCTTCGGCGCGCGCTTGGTCGCCTCGCCTCGCCACGCCGATGGGCTGCTGGTGACGGGAGTCGTCACCCGGAACATGGCCATGCCGCTGCTCAAGACGCTTGAAGCAACGCCGCGACCCCGCGTGGTAATTGCCCTGGGTGACTGCGCGCTCAACTGCGGGGCATTCCGAGGTGGCTATGGGGTGGTGGGAGCGGTTGCCGACGTGGTGCCCGTCGACATCGAGATTCCCGGGTGCCCGCCCGATCCGACGACCATACTCGAGGCCCTGCGATCGGTAACGCGTTTATGACCCCGGGGGTCATGATTGTTGCTGGCGCACTGGCCGGATCCGCTGCGGCGGTTGCGGGGGCTTTACTGCCGCAGCGCATGCGGGTGGCGGGAGCGACGTTGCTGATTTGGGCGGCGTGCGCCTTGGAGGCCCTTGCGGCGATCCAGGTGCTGGTCACGCGGCAGCCCGTCACGCTTCACTCGGCGGAGTTGCTTCCCATCACGGGAGTCGAAATCGTGCTCAGCCCGTTTGGCGCACTCTTCGTGCTGCTCGTGGCGCTGGTCGCTGCGCCGGCCTCGCTGCACGCGGTGGGTTATGCCCGCCATGGCCTGGACACGCGTACGGCCGCGAGCGCCCTGCCCCTGTTTGTGACGGCCATGCTGCTGGTTCCCCAGGCGGGAAGCATTGCCACCTTTATGGTGCTCTGGGAGCTCATGGCCCTGTTTTCCCTGCTGCTGGTCCTGGTCGACCACGTCCGGAATGAGGCAGCCCGCAGCGCGGGGGCCTGGTACGCCATCCTTACCCATGTTGGAGCAGGCTTCATTCTTCTCGCTTTCCTCTTGCTGGCTGGGGGCAGCCATGGTCAATCCTTCGCAGCCCTCGCCCATCACGCGCCAAGGCTTGGGTCGGCTGTTCGTGGCGCTGCATTCGTGGCGGCACTGGTGGGTTTCGGGTCGAAGGCGGGCATGGTGCCGTTCCACGTTTGGTTGCCCAAGGCTCATCCGGAGGCACCGGGTCCTGTCTCGGCGCTCATGTCCGGGGCGATGGTGGCACTGGGCATGTACGGAATCATCTTGGTGGGTTACATGCTTCTTGGTGGAGGTCCGGGGTGGTGGTGGCTGCTCGCACTGGCGATCGGCGCCATTTCCGCACTCTACGGCTCTCTGCATGCCGCAAGCAGCACCGACCTCAAGCGACTCCTTGCCTATTCAACCACCGACAATGTCGGGCTCTCGATAATGGCCCTGGGCGTATCCGGGTATTTTGCCTCCACTCAGCACCGCCTGCTTGCAGCCCTCGCCCTGGTGGCCGCACTGGTGCTGCTCGTAAACCACGCTGCTTTCAAAGGGGCGCTGTTCCTCTCCGCCGGGTCGGTGCAGCATGCGACCGGAATCCGGGATCTCGACCAGCTGGGCGGGCTGCTGCGGCGAATGCCCCAGAGCGGAGCGATGTTCCTACTTGCGGCAGCCGCGATTTCCGCGCTGCCGCCATTGAACGGATTCATCGGGGAGTGGCTGCTATTCCAGAGCCTCTTGCATGGAGCGAGCGCCGGGTCGACCGCGGGCGACGTCGCCATTCCTCTGGCCGTGTCGGCCATGGCTCTCACCGCCGGTCTGACGGTGGTGGCCTTCGTCAAGGCTGCGGGAATCGGCTTTCTCGGCCGGCCGCGTTCCGGGGCGGCTGAGAAAGCCGTCGAAGTCGCGTGGTCGATGCGCCTTGGGGTGGGTGTTCTTGTCGCCGCCTGTGTAGCGCTCGGCGTGATTCCAGGCGTGATGCTTCCGGCCGTCGAGCGTGCGGCCCAAAGCGCCCTTCGTGGGCTCCCAGCCGCGCAGATGTCGAGTGGGGTGAACCTGCAGCTGGCCGGGTTTCGGGGGGCGCTCGCTCCCGCGGAGATTGCCGGCGGGCTGGTCGTCGCCATCCTCGCTGTTACAGCGCTGCGCCGCTCCTTAGCACGCAGGCCGGCGCCGCGGGTGAGCGAGGCCTGGGGATGCGGGCGTGAACTCCAGACGGCGCGTATGCAGTTCACGGCCGCATCATTCGCGGAGCCAGTGCAGCGGGTGTTCGACGACGTGCTGCGGCCGGTCCACGACCTCGATCTCAGCCACCCGGCCGAATCCCGCTATTTCATCGAATCGGCCACCTATCACAGCGCGGTCGGCGATGTCGTCGAGCGCGCGTTGTACGTTCCCGTTATCCGGGCGCTACGCCGTTGGGGG
>JAKAOE010000345.1 GCA_021823305.1 Acidobacteriota bacterium | reverse complement strand
TCCGATCTGCGTCGCTGCCTTGATCATCTCCCCGATCCGCACGATGTCCCGCCCTTCGTCCGGTGTCAGCCGCAGCCCCAGCGGCTCCGCGTCCGCGATCGCATAGAACATCCCGCCCCACGCCACATCCACCTTCACCGTCCCCAGACCGCGCACCTCCACCGGTGCGTCCAGGTGCATCGCGAACGCCGGCACGTTCTCGAAGGTCACACGCCGCGCCTTCCCGTTCGCCATTTCGACCTCTACCTCGATCATGCCCGCGGGGGCCTCCAGCCGCAGCCGGTTCATCCCTTCCGCGGTCGCCACCATCCCTGTCTCCGTCAGTGTGGTCGCGACGCAGATCGTGTTCGTCCCCGACATCGGCGGATACTCGACCTGCTCCATGATCACGTACCCGGCGTGCGCGCCGGCTACGGTCGGCGGCAGGATCAAATTGCAGTTCGCCGCCGGATAGCCCCGCGGCTCGCGCAGCATGCGCTTCCGGATATGGTCGGCGTGCGCCCGCAGGTGCGTCATCTTTTCGTACATGTTGGCGCCGGGCACGTCCAGCACGCCACCCACGATCACCCGCCCCGGTTCGCCCGCCGCGTGCAGGTCCACGGCCGTGATCACGTTCCCGATATTCATCCCCTCAACCTCGCTGCAGCAGCACGGTCGCCTGTGCGATCGCGGCGCCCGCCGTGCCCAGTCCTTCCGGCGTCTTCGCCTTGATCGAAACCCGGCCGCCTTCGATCCCCAGCAGTCCCGCCACGCTCTCCCGCAGCGCCTCGCGCAGCGGCCCGATGCGCGGCTGCTCCAGGATCAGGGTCGTGTCCAGGTTGGCGATCTCCCAGCCTTCGCCGCGCGCCAATTGCGCCGCATGTCGTACGAACACGCTGCTGCGCGCGTTCCGCCACTTTGCGTCGTCGGGCGGGAAGTGCGTCCCGATGTCGCCTTCGCCGATCGCTCCCAGCAGCGCATCGCAGACGGCATGCAGCAGCACGTCCCCGTCGCTGTGTCCCGCCAACCCCTGCGGGTGCTCGATCTCGATCCCCCCGAGCCAAAGCCGCACGCCCGGTGCGAACGCATGCGAATCCCATCCCGCGCCAATGCGGATCTCTGGTTTCATCGCTTCCGGTCGTTCACCCGAAGATGTGCAGGAACCCGGACTTCTTCTTGTTCTTGGGACTCTTCTTGGCGCTCGCTTTCGCCTGCTTTTCCTTGGTCGTGGCGTTCGCGCCGTGAGGCTTCTTGGCAGCTTCCTCTTTCGCCTTCGCCTTGTCTTTTTCCACCTTCTTCAGGTTCGCCTTGAGCTTCGTGACGAACTTCTTCTCCGCCGCCGCCTCCTTCTTCGCCGTTGCGCGCAGCTGCGAAGCTGGTGGCGGGACGTCGCGGTGAACCGCCGCCGCCAGGATCTCATCCCGGTTCTCCAGGTCAATCTCGTTCGGCGTCAGCAATAGATTGTCCGTCGGCGCGGCCGCCGTCTGGGCCGCGTTGGGATCGTTGAAGTTGCTGCCCGCCATCGCCTCCGGCGTGTTGGTTGCCGGCGTGTCTGCTCCTTGCGACTGTGATTCCGTGGGCACGCTGCCGAACGCCAGCGGCGCAGCCGGCTTCGCGGTCGCCGTTGTGCTGGTTGTGGTGCCGCCGTTCGCCGCTCCCGTGCCGCTCTCGCTGGTTCCCGTCAGAGCCGCCGTCAGTTTGGCGTTCGCCTTCGCATTGGCCGGAATGGCGCCGGTCGCCACCATCGTCTCGTGAATCAGCTGGTTCAATCCCGGCGGCGGGTCCGCGGCCGGTCTTTCTGGCGCTGCCAGTGCCGGTGTGCCGATTCTGTCGGCGCGGTCGATTTCCGCGGTTGGCTTGCCGCTCCACATCGAGTAGATGGCAGTCTCGATCGCGGCCATGCCACTCGCTTTGGGCTCTTTCGCCCGGTCCTCGATCTCCGTCCGGTTGAAGGCGATCTCCGCTGCTGTCGGCGTCGGCACCGGCACGTGCAACTTCCGCAACTCCGCCCGTGCGTCCTTGGCGTAAGGGCTCAGCGGATACCGCTCCACCTCTCGGCTGAAGTCCGCGATCGCTTTGGCCCGGTCTGCCTTCGCGTTCGCTTGATAGAGTTGCTTGGACTCCTTGTTGGGCTCGAACCTCACCGCGGCCGCATACAGCCCGGACGTGACCACGTACGAGTTCGCCAACTCATCCGTTGCCTCATCCCCCCGGCTGTACAGCGGGTATTTGCGCAGCACGGCCTCCAGCCGGCTCTGCGCCGCGCGGTAATCGCCGAAATCGCCTTGGCGGGCGCGGTCCAAATAAAACGCCCCGATGCGGTACTCACCCTCCGCCAGGACCTCCTGCACCTCGCGCAGCATCTGTATGGCTTGCTTGCGCAACGGGCTGTCAGGGTAGTTGACCAGGAACGTCCGCAGTTGCGCCTGCGCCTGCACCGCCTGCGTCGGATCCCGGTCCGGCTTCTGCAACTGCTGGAAGTGTATCTTCGCGATCTTGAGCTGGGCTTCTGAGGCTTCCTTCATCTCCGGAAAGAAGGTGATGAAGTCCTGATACTGGGCTTCCGCCTGGGCCAATCCCTCGATCCCACCCTCGCGGTACCAGGAGTCCGCCACCGCCATTTTCGCCCGCGCTAGGTACTCGCTGTCCGGGTAGGTATTGAGCAGCGTCTCCAGATTCAGCCGCGCCACCGTGTACTGGCCCTTGCTCATATCGGCCATCGCCACGTCGAACAACTGCTTGTCCGGCTGTTCCGATTTCACCTTTGCCAGCGGGTTGGCGATCTGCTGATGCCCCAGCCCACAACCAGCGTTGCTCATCGCCAGTAGGGAAGCCAGGAACAACACAGGGGCCAGCGCCCAATGGCCCTTGAGGGGGGACTTCGGCGGCATAGGAATCTACCGCCGATTCTAGCATGTCGTTGCGCCGTCCGAAGCCACTTCGGCCAAAAGGTCCTGCATCAGCCCGGCCCACGGGAGGGCGGCTCGATCAAACGCTGGCCGAGCCACCTCGTTCAAGACGCCTCGGCTTATGCCGTGCCGGCGGTGTGCTGGCTGATTCTGGGGATCAATTGCGCGATCCGCCGCACCGCCGCGCCGGCGCCGCGCAGCTTCTCTTCCAGCTTTTCGTATCCCCGGGCCAGGTGATAAATCCGGTCGATGATGGTTTCTCCCTCCGCCGCCAGGGCCGCCAGCACCAGCGATGCGCTCGCCCGCAAGTCGCTCGCCAGCACCGCCGCTCCGGTCAACGGTGCCGGTCCTCGCACCACCGCGCGGTTGCCCTCAATCCGAATGCTGGCGCCCATGCGGTTCAACTCGAGCGCGTGCATGAAGCGATTTTCGAAAATCGTCTCTGTCACTACGGACGTCCCTTTCGCCTGCGTCATCAGCGCCATGTACTGTGCCTGCAGGTCGGTCGCGAATCCGGGGTACTCCGCCGTCGCTATGTCG
>JAKAOE010000344.1 GCA_021823305.1 Acidobacteriota bacterium | reverse complement strand
GTACTCCGCCATCTCCTTCAGTGCTTCCTGCCGCTCCGCTCCCTGCAGCGTGTCCCCCAGGTCGAGATAGTGCTCGTACTTGGTCTGCGCCCAGTTCTCCGCCTGCTGCACCACCTCCGGCAGCGGTTCCTTCTCCAGCTTCGGCGGCAGCTTGTGGAAGTGCCAGGCGATCGCCGTCTGCGTCGGCAGCGCCAGCCAGTAGGGTAAATCGTTGCTGTAGGAGGCCCGCAGCGTCGCCAGGTTCAGCACGCTCGACAGCAGCACGATCCCGCTCACCGGTATATGGTGCTGCCACAGCACGTCCGCCAGCCCCGCCGAGCGGAACGTCCCGTAGCTCTCCCCCGCCAGGATGATCGGCGAGTTGATCCGGTTGTTGTCGTACAGCCACAGCCGCACGAACTGCGCGAACGCCTCCAGGTCGCCCTGCGCGCTCGCCGCGTACACCAGGTTCTTGTGCGAGGTGGCGCGGCTGTAGCCCGTCCCGATCGCGTCCACGAACACCAGGTCGGTCGCGTTCAGCCAGGTCTGCGCGTTGTCCACCAGCTTGTACGGCGGCGCCGGGTTGCTGCCGTTGGCGTTCAGTTCCACCCGCTCCGGCCCGAACCCGCCCATGTGCACATACACCGAGTCTGACCCCGGCCCGCCGTTGTAGCTGAACGTCACCGGCCGCGGCTGTCCGGGCGTGGGGTTGTCGAGGATGTAGGCCACGTAGAACATGTGCCCCATCGTCTTCCCGCTCGCGTCCGGCACCGGAATCTTGCCCACCTCCGCCGTGTACCGCAGCGTCTTCCCGTTCACCGTGATGCTGTGCTCGGTCTTCACCGGCGGCGGATCCGTCGCCGCCTTCTCATAGGAAAACGTCGGCGCCGCGCCCCGCCCCTGCGCCGCCGCCGGCAGCCATCCCGCCACCGCCATAGCCAAGGCCAACCCCGCCCAACGAAGATTGCGCTGTTGCATGAGACCCACTGCCCTCCTGTGTAAAGACATGAGAATGCTCCCTAAATGTCGCATTGTGACAAAATCCCCCGCCCCGGGCAAGCCGCCCGCCATTCCGCGAATGACGCGCGGAACATGCCGCCCCGCCCCGCCCCGCTTGTATATGCCTTTACAAGGAATATGCTGCTCGCCACGCCGACGCGCCCCGCCTATTGCAGTTCAACTGGGGCGGCGGCGACCTCCGCTTCCAGCTCGAGCCCACCGGCGCCGGCACCCGCCTCACGCGCCGGGGTCCCCAGAGCGCTTGCGCTCTGGGGTGGCAACGGGAGGGCGTCCCAAGTCAGGGGTGGCCGTGCCACCTCTCGGCCGTGATCGCCCGCCCCTACATCGCCATGGGCGCCGCCGGCTGGCACCTCTGCCTCGACGTCCTTGCCCGCCACTTGAGCGGCGCCCCCCTCGGCCGGATCGCCGGCCCCGCCGCCCTGCAAAATCCGGCCTGGCAACGCCTGCACGTCGAATACGCCAAGCGCTTCGGCCTGGAGATCCCCGCCTGGGCCGCAAAACCCTGAGCCTGGCTGCGGCCCGCTCTACGCCCTCTCCAAAATGACCGCGATGCCCTGCCCCACGCCGATGCACATCGTGCACAGCGCGTAGCGCCCGCCGCTGCGCCGCAGTTGGTGGCAGGCGGTCGCCGCCAGCCGCGCTCCGCTCGCCCCCAGCGGATGCCCGATCGCGATCGCCCCGCCCTGCCGGTTCACCCGCGGGTCGTCGTCCGCCAGCCCCAGCTCGCGCGTCACCGCCAGCGCCTGCGCCGCGAACGCCTCGTTCAGCTCGATCACGTCCATCTGCGCCAGCCGCAGCCCCGCCAGCGCCAGCGCCCGCCGCGTCGCCGGCGCCGGCCCCATCCCCATGATCCGCGGCTCGACTCCGGCCACCGCGCCCGCCACCACGCGCGCCATCGGCTTCAGCCCGTGCTTGTCCATCCCCGCCCACGTCGCCAGCAGCAGCGCCGCCGCCCCGTCGTTCACCCCGCTGGCGTTGCCCGCGGTCACCGTCCCGCCCGGCTTGACGATCGGCTTCAGCTTGGCCAGCCCTTCCCGCGTCGTCTCCGGCCGCGGATGCTCGTCCACCGCCACCACGCGCTCGCCCTTCCTCTCCTGCACCGTCACCGCCATGACTTCCTCGCGGAACCACCCCGCCGCCTGCGCCGCCTTCCAGTTCTGCTGGCTGCGCAGCGCGAATGCGTCCTGGTCGGCGCGCGCGATGCCGAACTGCTCCGCCACGTTCTCGCCCGTCTCCGGCATCGAGTCCGTGCCGTAGCGCGCCTCGATCGCCGGGTTGATGAAGCGCCAGCCGATGGTGGTGTCGTAGACCGCCGCCTGCCGGCTGAACGCCGCCTCCGCCTTGCCCATCACGAACGGCGCGCGCGACATGCTCTCCACCCCGCCCGCGATCACCACCTCCGCCTCGCCGCACTTCAGCGCCCGCGCCGCCTGCGCCACCGCGTCCAGGCTCGACCCGCACAGCCGGTTCAGCGTCACCCCCGCCGTCGTCACCGGCAGCCCCGCCAGCAGCGCCGCCATCCGCGCCACGTTGCGGTTGTCCTCCCCCGCCTGGTTGGCGCAGCCGTAATAGACGTCTTCCACCGCCTCCGCCTTCAGCCCCGGATTCCGCTCCAGCAGCGCCCGCAGCGGCAGCGCCGCCAGATCGTCCGTCCGCACCCCCGCCAGCGCTCCCCCATACCGCCCAAACGGCGTCCGCACCGCATCGCAAATAAATGCTTCAAGCATGAATAGAGCCTATCATCCTGATATTCTGTCGCCGCCCCCATGCGCCTGCTCGCCGACATCTTCGCCGCCACCCTCCTGGTCGTCGCCGCCCTCTTCCCCATCGTCAATCCGCTCGGCAGCTCGGTGATCTTCCTCGGCCTCACCAACGGCTACACCGAGGCCCTGCGCGCCTCCCTCGTCCGCCGCATCAGCGTCAACAGCTTCGTTCTGCTCCTCGTCTCCATCCTGATCGGCGGCAAGGTGCTCGACTTCTTCGGCATCTCCCTCCCCGTGGTCCAGGTCGGCGGCGGCCTGGTGGTGGTCGCCATGGGCTGGTCCATCCTGCAGCAGCGCGACGACGCGCCCCCGCCCGCCGCCCTCAACCCCGCCGAGGCCTCCGAGCGCGCCTTCTACCCCCTCACCCTCCCGCTCACCGTCGGCCCCGGCTCCATCTCCGTCGCCGTCGCCCTCGGCGCGAATACCCAGCACCAGGCCTATCCCTGGCCCGCCCAGCTCGCCGCCCTCCTCCTCGGCCCTTTCCTCATCGCCCTCAGCGTCTTCATCAGCTACAGCTCCGCCGAGCGCCTCTCCAAGCTCCTCGGCCGCACCGGCCTCAACGTCTTCATCCGCCTCTCCGCCTTCATCGTCCTCTGCATCGGCATCCAGATCCTCTGGAACGGCCTGGCCGCTCTCGCCCACGCCGCCCACTTCCGCTAGCCCACACCGCATTCTC
>JAKAOE010000343.1 GCA_021823305.1 Acidobacteriota bacterium | reverse complement strand
GAGTGCGCGGGGATGAACGCGGCGGCGCACGTGGCGGTGAAGCGCGACTACAACGCCATCGCACCGGGACTGGCGCGGCGCAAGGGCTACCAGGTGAGCCAGCGGAAGCGGAAGCGGGTGGAGGAGATCTTCGGCTGGATGAAGACGGTGGCGCTGCTGCGCAAGACGCGGCACCGCGGCCGACGGCGGGTGGAGTGGGTGTTCACCTTCGCGGCGGCGGCCTACAACCTGGTGCGGATGAGAAAGCTGATGGCGAATGTGGCCTGAGGTTGTCCTTCGGCCGCGCTACGCGCCCCGGCGGGCGCCCGCGAGGTCCCGCGCCGCCCGATTCCTGCTGGAAATCGGCGCGCAATGAGCCCTACGAAACCGCCGGAAGCCCTGCCGCGCCGATTTTCAGCAGCCTGTTAAGGGCGGGTGGGGACCCAGCCGCGGCTACTCGCCAATAGCGGATGTGGTCCACCGCAGCGCCGCCCCAAACGCCGCGCCCCATGAACTGCCAGGATGCGTGGGGATCGGCGAGAGCGCCAAGTGGCGAGAGCGCCGGGAAGAACCACGCCGCCGGCACGAAGCTGTTGTGCCGCGCCTGCGAGTGAGCCGTGCCATCCTGGCCCGACCAGGCTCCCTGCGGCTGCCCGTCGGCGTTCAGCGAATACGCCTCGCGCCAGACTCCGCCACCAAGCACAAGGCGGCTGCTCCATGGCCCCGACGCCTCAAGTGCTACGAGCCCCGAGTGGGTCTGGCCGTTGCGCAGCCACTCGCCGCCTGCGGCGATCCGCACGTCGCGGATTGGCTGGCCGCCCGTGAGGGCGGTCAGCGCCTCAGCCGCAAGCGTGACGGCCGCTTGGTCTCGAGTGGGCGGGGGGACCTGCGGCGTCTGCGCGCGCGCCACGGCCGCCGCGGTCATTAGAACCGCAGCTAAACCGCTGGTGATGCGGTTGTGGATGCTCCGTTGTGGTTGAATGCCACCGGCTTGCGTGGCGCATCGGGGAGACTCGTGGTTCGGTGAGAGTGTCACGCCGCGAGCATAGTCAATAGCTCGGCGCGATGCAAGCACATTTTTATGCGCGACTAGGTGTTTCCCCCGAGCCGCCTGAGCGACTCACCGTTCTTCTGTTCCCGCAGCTTGCGGTCGACTCCGGACGGGGCCGCACCGATTTTCCGTAGCCCGCCAGGGCGCGATCGGGCGAGAGTTTACGGCATTTTATCACATCATATAGCGATATACATCAGACGTGGCGGAGAGATGGGGATTCGAACCCCAGATACCCTTTCGGATATACACGCTTTCCAAGCGTGCGCCTTCAACCGCTCGGCCATCTCTCCGCGCGGGGTGGTACCAGTATAGCCGTCGCCGGCCCTTTATAATTGCGGCTGTGCGGGTGATCGGGGGTGAGTGGGGGAGCCGGCGGCTGCGCGCGCCGGCCGGGCGGGCGACGCGGCCCAGCTCCGACCGGCTGCGTCAGGCGCTGTTCGACGTGCTCGGCGCGCGCGTCGCCGGGCTGCCCTTCCTGGACGGCTTCGCCGGCAGCGGCGCGGTGGGGATCGAGGCCTACAGCCGCGGCGCGCGTCCGGTGGTGTGGATCGAGGCGGACCGGGGCGCGGCCCGCACGCTGCGGCAGAACCTCGAGTCGCTTGAGCTGCCGCGCGCGGCGGCGGTGGTGCTGGAGCGCAGCTTTGCCGCCGGGCTGCGCGCGGCGGCGCACCTGGCGCCGGTGCTGGCGGCGGGCGGCTTCGGCGTCATCTTTCTCGATCCGCCCTACGCCGAGGCGCCGCGCTATCCCCGGCTGCTCACCGCCCTGGCGCAGCCCGGGCTACTGCGGCCGGAGGGATGGGTGATCCTGGAGGCGCGCAAGGGCGCCACGCTGCCGGCAGCGGCCGCCGCGCCCGCCGGCACCGGGCTGGCGCTGGTGCGGCAGCACGCGGTGGGCGGCAGCGTGCTCGCGTTTTACCGCATCGCAGCAAGCTGATTTTTCCCCCGCCGTCAAGTGCCTGCGCCTGCCGCCCGGGGCGGCGGCGGCGGGCGCGGTTGTAATTCCCGTCAGGCGGGTGTATCCAATGATTTGGCGCCACGCATGCCGATCGAGCCCCAACCCGCCGCCACGCCGCCGCCCGCGCCGCGCGCGCCGGCGCCGGGCTTCGACGCGCCGGAGCAGGAGGCCGCGTTTTTCTTCGGCCTGTTCCTGCGCGGCTACAGCTATCAGGAGCTGCGCCAGGACATCGAGGTGCCGGCGGCGGTGGAAAAGCAGTGGCTGCGCGCCTCCGCCCGCGATCCGCACTTCGCCTCGGTGGCGCAGCAGATGCTCGCCTACCGGCGGCGCGTGCTGGCGGTGTTTCAGGCGCTGGTGGCCAGCGACAGCGGCGCGGTGCAGTAGCGGCCGGCTGACCGGCTAGGAGGACGCCGGCTGGGCCGGCGGCGTGGCCTGCACGAAATCCCAGCCGCCGCGGCCGCACTTGTTGCGGCACTCGGGCAACACCTGGCCCTGGTCGAACTGCCCGGGCAGCTTGCAGACGCTGCACCAGTAAATGCCGGTTTGCGGCGCGGTCACGCCAGGTTTTAGTGCCATGGGCGGGTCTAGACCTCCGTCTTCATTGTGACGCGCCCGGCCGCCGATTCGGCGAGCGGCAGCAGTTGGGCGCAGAGTTCGGGGAAGCTGGCCGCGGTGGCGTCGGGCGGGTCGAGCGCCAGCGTGGCCGGGGCGAAGCCGTAGGTCACGCCCCAGGTCCAGGCGCCGGCGGCGCGGCCGGTGAGCACGTCCACGGAAGAGTCGCCGATCATCGCCGCCCGCCGCGGGTCGACTCCGCACTCGCCCAACAGCGTCTCCACGCCCACCGGATCCGGCTTCTTGCGCGCGAAGCTGTTGCCCCCGTAGATCGAAAAGAACAGCCCGTCCACGCCCAGCCCGGCCAGGATGGCGCGGCTCGGCCGGACCGGCTTGTTGGTCAGCACCGCGAGCCGGAAGCCGGCCGCGCGCAGCTCCCGCAGCCCTTCGGCGACGCCGGGGTAGAGCGCCGTACGGTCCAACAGGTGCGTGGCATAGTGCGCCAGGAACGCGGCCAGACCGCGCTCGGCCAGCTCGGCCTCGGCCTCCGCCAGCGGCGGCGGGGCTTCCGGACGGCGGTTGCGGTCGGGCGGCGGCAGCAGCCCCAGCGCGCGCTGCATCAGCACCGGCGCGCCGTCGCCGACGTAGTTCGCCACCACCGCTTCCGGCAGCGGCGGACGGCCCAAGCCGGCCAGCGCCAGGTTGACGCTCAACACCAGATCGTCGCGGGAGTCTATCAGCGTGCCGTCGAGGTCGAAGATCAGCAGCGCCAGGCGGGAGGGTGCGGCAGGCAACGGAAAGCGGGTTACTTCTTGGCGGTGGCGTCCTCGGCGTGGGCCGGCTTGGCCGGCTCGCTGCCCTCGGCGCGCGCCTCGTTCATGGACTTCTTGAACTCGAGATCGG
>JAKAOE010000342.1 GCA_021823305.1 Acidobacteriota bacterium | reverse complement strand
GCCCGCCCCAAGCGGGCTACACCGAGTCTGATTCCGCTTTAAATGCGAACGGCGGGCCCGCCGGGCCCGCCGTTCGCGTTGTTGCGGCTGTTGCTGCTTACCAGCGCTGTTCGCGCCCGCCACGGCCGCCGCCGTAGCCGCCGCGCCCGCCGCCGCCCGGACCCCGCCCGCCGCCGCCCATGCGCTCCGGCCGCGGCCGGGCCACATTGACGTTCAGCGTGCGACCGTCCACCTCGCTGCCGTTCAGCGCGGCGATGGCGTTGTCGCCTTCCTGATCGTTGTTCATCTCGACAAATCCGAAACCGCGCGAGCGTCCCGTGTCGCGGTCGGTCATGATGCTGACCCGGCTTACTGCCCCGAATGCTTCAAAGGCCGTGCGCAGATCCGCTTCTGTCGTCTGGAACGACAGGTTTCCAACAAAAATATTTTTCAAGGGAGCTAATCCTTCTGACAGAGAGTTGATTCGCTAGGCTGTCTCTGGCGAATAGGCAGGACGGGACAGGTTCGTACCGGACGGTCTACAGGCATCGAGCAGACGAGCAAACGCACCTGTAGTGTAGCACAAAAATGATGCATGTCGCCGCCGTCAGGTGGACCGTCAGTTGTGCCCGGCGGACGAAGCCGCCGCGGGCGGGTTCAGAGCCTCCTTTAGGTCCGGACTGAGCACAAAATGCACCGAGTTGCGCGGGGCGATATGGATCCGCCCGCCGGTGCGGGGATCGCGTCCGGTGCGCGCCCTCCGCGCCACCGGCCGAAAGGTTCCAAATCCCGCCAAAGTCACGCGCCTGCCGTTGGCCAACTCGCCCGCGATGGCCGCCAACCCGGCGCTCAAGGCGCGCTCG
Source organism: Acidobacteriota bacterium (assembly GCA_021823305.1). Classification (GTDB taxonomy): domain Bacteria; phylum Acidobacteriota; class Terriglobia; order Terriglobales; family SCQP01; genus SCQP01. The sequence goes on along the minus strand of JAKAOE010000342.1, from coordinate 2,605 downwards.
GCGGCCACGCGCGGTACCCCGCTCGCGGCCGCCATAGCTTGGGCTACGTCACTCCGATTCATCGTTCTATTGCCCTCCACAGGGTTGAATCTGAGCGGTTTATAGCAAAATATGAAGCAGCATGCAATTGCCTGACCCAGCCGAGGCACCCCCGCGTGGGCCGGGGTGGGGCCTGTGGCTCCGCGCGCTCCTGCTGGTGGGCGGCATCGAAGTCGGTCTGTTGTTGCTGACCCTGCCGTGGACGCAATTTTGGAATCGCGGTACGGTCTGGCTGCCCTGGTTGACGGTATGGCGCAGCGCCTACGCCCGCGGCGCGGTCAGCGGTCTGGGAGTGATCAATCTGTGGGCGGCGGCGAGCGAGATTACGCGCTTTCGCTTCTGAAGCGGCGGCCGCTGCGCTACGCCATTGGCGCCGGCGCCGGCCCCGCCGCGCTGGCGGCGCTGGAACGGGCGGCGCGCGCCGGCGCCGGGTTGGTGCAAGTGCGCGACAAGGCCGCGTCCACGCGGGTGCTGGTGGACGCCTGCCGCCGTCTGCGCGCCGCGCTGGCGGGCAGTGGCACGCTGCTGTTGGTGAACGAGCGCTGGGACGTGGCGCTGGCCGCGGGCCTGGACGGCGTGCATCTGCCCGAGGCCGCCGCCCCGGCCGCGCGCGTGCGCGCTTGCGCGCCGAGTCTGCTGCTGGGCCGGAGCTGCCACAGCGCCGCCGCCGCCGTCGCCGCCGCCGCCGAGGGCTGCGACTATTGCCTGCTGGGGCCGGTGTTCGCCACTCCCTCCAAGGCCGCCTTTGGGCCGCCGCTCGGCTTGGACGAGCTTGAGCGCGCCGCCCGCGCCCCGATTCCGGTGCTGGCGCTGGGCGGCGTCACCGCCGCCAATCAGGCCGCCTGTCTGGTGCGCGGCGCGGCGGGCGTCGCCGCCATCCGGCTGTTCGCCGCCGGCGCGGAACCGGATGCCGGAGAAGTGCGTAGAATCTAGACGGGAGGGCGGTTATGGCTACACCCCAAACGCCGCTGCCGCCGCGCAGCAACAGCACTGCGGTTGCGGTGGTGATCGGCATCGTCGCTGTGTTCGCCATCATCATCGGCAGCGGCGTGTTCGTGGTAGGTACGATCCTGCACGGCACCCGGATCGAGCGCTACGGCCGCGGTCCTACCCAGCGCGTGCGGATCAAGTCGCCGTTGGGCGACATCAATGTCAATGGCCAGGGCGGCAACGCGCATGTGGATATCGATTCGCCCTTCGGCAGCCTGCACGTGGACCCCCACCCCGACCTCACCCGGCTCGATATGCCGGTCTATCCCGGCGCCACGCTGGTCACTTCCACCGCCAATTCGCCGTTTCATCATGACGGCAGCATGCCCGGCATGCGCGACATGCGCGGCCTCCGGCTGCGGGACGGCGATACCCCCGGAGTTGAAGTGGAAATGCAGGGGGCCAACGGCCGGTTGGTCATCACCGTGGCCGAGTTCGTCACCCCGGCCTCGCCCTCGCAAGTGGAGGGGTATTACCGCCGGCAATTGGCGCACTACGGCGATGTGACCAGCCGGAGCGACAACGGCGCCCAGCGCCTGGAGGTCAGGCTGTCGGACACCAACCGCCGCGTGGCCGCGGTCAAACCCGGCGTTGACGGCACCCACTTCGTGCTGGTGCGCGTCTCCGGCGGCGCGGCGGCGAACTGAGCTACGCCTCGAGCGCGCGCTCCAGGATCGTGTCCACGTGGCGCAGGTGGCGGCTGAGGTCGAACGCCTGCGCGATCACCTCCGGCTTCACCGCGGCGCGGATTTCGGCGTCCGCCTCGATCAGGGCGCGGAAGTTCCCGCCGCTGCGCCACGCCTCCATCGCGTTGCGCTGCACCCAGTGGTAGGCCTGCTCCCGCGCGATCCCCGCCTCCACCAGGTCGAGCAGCAGCTGGCCGCTGAACACCAGCCCGCGCGTCAGCTCCAGGTTGCGCCGCATCTGCTCGGGGTAGACCAGCAGATGGTCCACCAGGGCGGTGACCTTGTCCAGCATGTAGTCCAGCAGGATGCAGGAGTCGGGCAGCGCCACGCGCTCTACTGAGCTGTGGCTGATGTCGCGTTCGTGCCAGAGCGCGACGTTCTCCAGCCCCGCCTGCGCGTTGCCGCGCAGCAGCCGCGCCAGCCCGGAAATCTGCTCGCTCACCACCGGGTTGCGCTTGTGCGGCATCGCGCTCGAACCTTTCTGCCCGGCGGAGAAAAACTCCTCCGCCTCGCGCACCTCGGTGCGCTGCAGGTGGCGGATCTCGACCGCGATCTTCTCCAGCGAGGCGCCCGCCACCGCCAGCGCGCACAGGAAGGCGGCGTGGCGGTCGCGCTGCAGCACCTGGGTGGAGATGGGCGCCGGCGTGAGCCCCAGCCGCGCGCAGATGCGCGCCTCCACCTCCGGGCCGAGGTGGGCGAAGGTGCCCACCGCGCCGCTGATCTTGCCCACCCGCAGGTCCTCCGCCGCCGCGTCCACGCGGCGCTGGTTGCGCCGGTTCTCCGCGAACCAGTTGGCGAACTTCAGCCCGAAGGCGATGGGCTCGGCGTGCACCCCGTGGGTGCGCCCGACCTGCGGCGTGTGCGCGAACTCGCGCGCCCGCCGGCGCAGC
>JAKAOE010000341.1 GCA_021823305.1 Acidobacteriota bacterium | reverse complement strand
CACCTCGGCGCTGCTCGAGGTGCTCGATCCCGAACAGAACTTCGCCTTCCGCGACAACTACCTGGACGTGCCCTTCGACCTCTCCAAGGTGCTGTTCATCACCACCGCCAACATGCTCGACACCATTCCCGAGCCGCTGCGCGACCGCATGGAGACGATCGAGCTCAGCGGCTACACCGAGGAAGAGAAGCTGCACATCGCCTTCAAGTACCTCATCCCCAAGCAGGCGTCGGAGAACGGCGTCGCCGCCGAGCGCATGACCTTCGAGGAGGAGGCGGTCCGGCAGGTGATCCGCCACTACACCCGCGAGGCCGGCGTGCGTAGCCTGGAGCGGCAGATCGGCAGCATCGTGCGCAAGTACGCCCGCCGCATCGCCGAAGGCAAGCTGCCCGACGCCGAAGCCAAGCTGGCGGTGACCCCGGCCATCGTGCGCGAATTCCTAGGCGGCCCCAAGGTGCGCACCGAAACCGAGGTCGTCGAGCGCACCCGCCGTCCCGGCGTCGCCGTCGGCCTCGCCTGGACCGCCACCGGCGGCGACGTGCTCTTCATCGAGGCCAACCAGATGCCCGGCGGCAAAGGCTTCACCATGACCGGCCATCTCGGCCAGGTGATGCAGGAGTCCATGCAGGCTGCCCTCACCTGGGTGCGCTCGCACGCCGCTGAGCTCCACATTCCCGAGGACTTCTTCAAGGAACACGATCTCCACATCCACGTCCCCGCCGGCGCCATCCCCAAGGACGGCCCCTCCGCCGGCATCACCATGGCAACCGCGCTCGCCTCGCTGCTCACCAACCGCCCGGTACGTCCGCGCCTCGCCATGACCGGCGAAATCACCCTCTCCGGCGACGTGCTGCCCATCGGCGGCGTCAAGGAAAAGGTCCTGGCCGCCAAACGCATCGGCATTGACACCGTGCTGCTGCCTGCCGAGAACCGGCAGAACGTGGAAGAGGATCTCAAGCCCGAGCAGCTCACCGGCATCGAGCTGCACTACGTCCGCAACATGGAGGAAGTGCTCGCGCTCGCCCTCCCGGACACGGAGGAGGCAGTCTCCGCCCGCCCTTCCGCCGCGCCCACCGAAACGGAAGTCCACGAGCCCGCCGCCGCTGCGCCCCCGCGCGATTGACTGAAACTAAAACCCCAGCCAGTGCCAGAACCGCACCAGGAAGTTCGGCCGGTGCAGTCGCGGCGGCGGCGGTGCTTGCGGCGCCGGAGGTATGGTCCCGTTGGGCAGTGGACCGGCGTTGGCCACTAGTGCCGGTTCCGTGGGGAAGAGCGTCCCCGGCCCGCTCGGCGTGGCCACCGGCTTGGGCAGATCGGCCGCGCAGGGGCAGGCGGCGTTGTCGCTCACCGCGCCGGACGGCGCGAACGCCAGCGACTCGCCGTTGATGACGTAACGCAGCGCGCCGCTCCACAGGTTTTCCACCGCCAGCGCGCTGCCGCGGTTGGTGATGCACAGCGTGCCGTTGCGCTCCAGGCCCACGCTCGCCGAGACCGCCGCCAGCTGGCCCGGCGGCACCACCGTCGCCACCCGGTAGCCGGGCGTCAGCAGGCTGTCCGACACCGCCGCCGGGTAGCGCATCTCCAGCGCGCCCGATTCCAGCGAAATCAGCAGCGCCCCCTCGCCGCCCCCGCTCAGGCTGACCCGCGCCGGTCCGCACAGCCGGATGTCGCCACCGCGCCGCAGCGCCAGGCTCGCGCTGTGTCCCGCGAGCGCGATGTGCGCGCCGCTCCCCACCCCGATCCTTCCGGCCGCGCCCACCGCCACCGTCGCGCCGCTCACCTGCACCGACTTGCCGCTCAGCGTCGCCAACGGCGGCGCGGCGGTCTGCGCCAAACACAGCACGGCAGTCAGGGCCCAAGGCGCTGCCGCGGCCACTAGGCGGCGCTTCATGGCTCGACCTCGCCCGTCGCCCCGCCCGCCGTCACCTTGGCGCCCGCTGCCGCGGCCGGCTCGCGCACGTACCCCAGTCCCAGCCAATCGCCATTGCGCGCCGCCACGCTGGTCAGCGCCCCCACCTCCTGTCCTCCCGCCTCCAGTTTCGCCCCCGCCTCCACCGGCGCGGCGAAGCGGATCGCCCGCCAATGCCGGTGCACCGCCCCGCGTGCCCGGATGCGCTCCACGATCTCCTGCCCCACGTAACACCCCTTGGTGAAGTCCAGCCGGTCCATCTGCCCGGTCTCCTGCGGCAGCTCGCGCTCGGTCACGTCCACCCCATACCGCGGCTCGCGGCTGAGGATCCGGTCGCGCTCGGCCGCCGTCGCGCCCGCCGGCGCCGCGCCTTGCCTCAGCCGGTTCCAGACATCGCGCAGGTCCGCGGCCGGCGCCAGCAACTCGAGCCGGTCGAACCCGCCGGGGCTCGACGCCAGCACGTAACCGTCGCCCTCTGCCATCGCCGCCACCCCGCCCGGCGCGAGGGATGATAATTCCGCCAGGCCAGCCGCCCGCCACACCTCGCGCGCGCCCGCGCCGCGCAGCCACAGCGCGCTCCACGCCTCGCTGCGGTCCACGATCTCGAGCTTGGAGACGAACACGAAGCCGCGCAGGCGTTTGGCGAGCCCTTCGCGCTGTTCCTCATCGCTGAGCAGAAGGAAGCGGTCGGGCTCGAGGCAGGCGACATCCAGGCTGGCCAAGACGTGCCCGCGCGGGTCGAGCACGAAGCTCGGCGCCCAGCCGCCGGGGGCAAGATCGCGCACGTTGGCAGTGATCATGCCGTTCAGCCATTTGCGCGCCTCCGGCCCGCGCACTTCCAGCACCGCGCGCCAGCAGGCGTCGAAAAGCTGCGGCGGCGCGGGCGGCCACGCGGCGTCCTCGCCGCCCGCCGGCGTCAGGCTGCCGCGATAAGCGGTGAGCGTTGCGCCGCGCTCCGCGTGGAGCGCGGCCAAGGGGCTGGTGTGCATGCTCTTTCTAGCCTGCCCTGCCTTCGGGCGGTGTGCAACATGGAACCCGCCTGCCACTTTTCAGCAGACCTACGTGCCGCCGCGCGTCCCATCGAGATTCCGTCTTTGGCAGGCGTGGCCCCAATTGAAAATGCGAGTAACGTTGGCCTTAGCGCCGCTCGTTCCCGGATCGAGGCTCGCGCCAAGCCGACAAGCCCGGCCTGCCGCCGACTTGGAATTGTTACGCATGAGGATCAACAGTTCTGCCACGCGCAGATTTTTTTGTCCTGGCTTTGCCGCGGCGCCGCTTCGCCGCGCCGCCACCGCGCTGCGGACGCGGCAACGCGTTCCGGTGGATGGGGTTAGCGCCGCCGCGGCGCGATCGGTTCCCCCTCCGCGCCGCGGCCCGCCCGCGGCGCCGCTTCAACTGGCGCTCCACGTGCAAATAAACGTTCGAAGGCCGACCCCCAACCAGCTCGGGATTTGGACAACAATGAAAGGAAATCGCCGCCCGGCGCTCATCTAGGCCTAAGCAGGAGAGATTTCATGGCCACGCGCACGCAAATTCAGATGGAACCCACTCCCGGCTGCG